>NZ_JBFUCI010000141.1:0-13974 GCF_056405335.1 Variovorax sp. P1_H12_2 | reverse complement strand
CCAGGCTCCCGCCCAGCGTGCCGCGGTTGCGCACCGCGCGATAGGCGATGCCGCGCGCCACACGCGACAGCGCCCCTCCGGTCACGTCGGGCACGCGGCCGTCCTCGATGTCGGCATGCGTCACGCAGGCGCCGACGACGATCGCGTCGTCGCCGACCTCGACCCGCTTGAGTTCGGGGATGCCGGTGATGTCGACCAGCAGGTCGGGCTGGACCAGCCGCAGGTTGAGCATCGGGCCGAGCGACTGGCTGCCGGCAACGATCTTCACGACGATGTCGTCGCGCTGTATCAATCGAACCACCTCGGCGAGGCTCGCGGGACGTTCGTAGTCGAAACGGGATGGCTTCACACCACCTCCGCCACGGGCATGGTCACCGGCGCCGAGGCGCTGCGCTCGCGCTTCAATGCGGCTTCGGCGATGGCTTCGAGCACGCGRCGCGGTGTCACCGGCGACACGTAGATCTCGGCGCCGAGCGGGCGCAGTGCRTCGTTGACCGCATTGCCGATCGCCGCCGGCGGCGGAATGGCGCCGCTTTCGCCGACGCCCTTGACGCCGAATTCCGTGTAGGGCGAGAGCGTTTCCATGTGGAACAGGCGCGGCTCGGGCACTTCGGTCGGCCCCGGCAGCAGGTAGTCGGCAAAGGTCGATGCCAGCGGCTGGCCCGAAGCATCGAAGGGCATTTCCTCGTACAGCGCGGTGCCGATGCCCTGCGCCGTGCCGCCGTAGATCTGGCCGTCGACCACCATCGGATTGACCAGCTTGCCGCCGTCTTCCACGATCACGTAGTCGAGGATCTCGACGTCGCCCGTTTCGGGGTCGACCGCCACCAGGGCCGCATGGGCGCCATAGCCGAAGGTGCCCGAGTCGCGTTGCGGCTTGTAGCCCTCGGTGACTTCCAGGCCGCCGCCATTGACTTCCGGCGGCAGGTCCTGCGGGCGGCGGAACCAGACATGGGCGACCTCGCCGATGGTCACGCTGCGCTCCGGCCCCGCCACGATGCCGTCGCGCACCGTCACCTTGTCGACCTCGGTGCCGAGCATGAAGGCGCCGATCAGCGCCACCCGCTTGGCCAGCGTCTGACAGGCGCGCGAGACGGCGCCGCCCGACATCACCATGCAGCGCGAGCCCCAGGTGCCGGTGGAATACGGCGTGAAGGCGGTGTCGCCGTGGATCAGCTTCACCTTCGAGACATCGATGCCGAGGATCTCGTGGGCCACCTGCGCCAGGGTTGTTTCCAGGCTCTGGCCGTGCGAGTGGGCGCCGATGCGCAGTTCGAGGCCGCCGTCCGGCGTCAGCCGCACGGTCGCCTGTTCATAGCCCGGCACCATCGGGATGCCCCAGCCCGCATACACGGAGGTGCCGTGCGCCGCCTGTTCGCAGTAGATCGCCAGGCCGACACCGATCAGCCGGCCGTCGGCTTCGCCGCGCTGCTGGCGCTTGCGCACCGCCGGAATGTCCATCGCCTCGATGGCCTGGCGCAGCGCGGCCGGATAGTCGCCGCTGTCGAAGTGCTTCTTGGTGATGTTGTCGAAGGGCATCTGCTCCGGCCGCACCAGCGATTGCAGCCGTACCTCGTGGGGCTCGATGCCGCATTCGTGCGCCACGGCATCGAGGATCAGTTCCATCGCGAAGCACACGCCGGTGCGCGCCACGCCGCGGTACGGCAGGATCGGACACTTGTTGGTGGCCACCGAATAGGTCTTGCAGCGATAGCCCGGGAAGTCGTACGGGCCCGGCAGGATGCTCGCGACCTGGGCCGCCTCCAGGCAGGCCGAGAACGGGTAGGACGAATAGGCGCCGGAGTCGACGGTGGCTTCGCAGTCGATCCCCAGCAGGCGTCCTCCGCGGTCGGCATAGGCGGTGATGCGGTAGTGGTGCTCGCGGCAGTTGGCACCGGCCGTCAGGTGCTCGCGCCGATCTTCGATCCAGCGCACGGGATGTCCGCGGTGGATGGCCAGCCAGGCCAGCGCCACCTCTTCGGTCAGCAGGATGCCCTTGTAGCCGAAGCCGCCGCCGACGTCGGGCGAGATCACGCGAACCTGGCCCTCGTCCAGCCCCAGGCATTCGGCCAGGCCGGTGCGAACGATGTGCGGGATCTGGGTCGATGTGTAGACCACCAGTTGCTCGAGCCGGCTGTCCCAGTGGGCCACCACGCCGCGCCCTTCCATCGGCGACATCGCCTGGCGCGACGTCCTCAGCTCGCGCGTGACCTGGATCGGCGCGTCGAGCACCTGCTCGATGCCGACGCTGACGTTGGCCTCGAGGAAGACATTGTCGGACCACGCCTCATGCAGACGGGCGGACTCCGGCTCGCGGCCGAGCAGCATGTCGTGCACCGCCGGCATTTCGTCCAGGTCGAGCCGGACCGCGGCTGCGATGTCCTCCGCCTCGGCGCGCGTGCGCGCCACGCACATCGCCACGGTTTCGCCCACATGCCGGACCTTGCCCTGGGCCAGTACCGGCTGTTCCGAAATCTTGAAGCCCGGCAGGCCCGAGACGGCCCGCACCGGCTTGACCGAGCCCAGGTGCGCCACCGTGTACACGCGGTCCTCGAATTCCGGCGGGACCTCGATGCCGACGATGCGGGCATGCGCCAGCGGGCTTCGCACGAAGGCCACATCCTGCATGCCGGCCAGGCGGATGTCCGCCACGAACTGCCCGCGTCCGCGCATCAAGCGGTCGTCCTCCTTGCGAAGAACCCGGGCCCCAACACCTTGACCTGCCATGGACTTGCTCCTCCAGCCACTGGCTGCGCCGTCGTCGTCCGCAACGCTCATTTGGCGAACGACCCGACGGAGCAACCGAAGATGAAACGATGGCGACGAGACTTTCGCCGCTTGGTCAGCCTAACATACTATTCATAGTATGTTGATCATTTCACGTGTCCTGACAGTAGGGAAATCCAGAATGGGCAGTTCAGGCGGCCTTGCGCGCGATGGCCGCCGGGGCGTCGTTCTCGAAGAAGTCGATCGACATCTTCACGCAGTCGGCGCGGTAGGTGATGTCGGCCACGTAAATCGCGGTGTCGGTGTCGTCGCGCACCACCCAGCGCACCTCCGCCGTCGGCGCGCTCAGCGAGACCTGCAGCAGTTCGGCGATCTCCGGGTCGGCGGTGCCGATCACCAGCGTCTGGTGCGCATGCCGGATCTTCAGGTTCATGGCGGCCAGGATCGGCAGCGCCGTGTGCTTCAGGAATTTCTCGCGCCGGCGATCGAAGACGGGCTTGGCGATGTGCAGGTTGGCGACGGCGTAGGGAATGTTGTCCTTCAGCTGGACGCTGCGCAGGAACACGTACTTGTCGGCCAGCACGCCTTCGCCCTCGCGCAGCCGGGGCGCAGCCGGCGGCGTGTCGACCTTGATGAACTGCGGCACGTTGTCCTTGATCGATGCGAGCACCGAGTCCCACGAGGTCTCGAGCGTGAGCCAGCGCTTGTCGTTGACCGTGGCGTTGACGAAGGTGCCGCGCCCCTGCTGGCGGGTGACCAGACCCTCGCGCTCCAGCAGGTCGACTGCTTGCCGGACGGTCACGCGCGCGACCTGGAACTCCTCCTCGAGCTCCTCCAGCGTCGCGATCTTTTCGCTGGGCTGCCAGTCGCCGGTTTCGATGCGGCGCCGCAAGGCGGCGGCGACCTGGATATAGGCGGGTATCTTTCCGCGTCGATCGGAACTATGTATTGTTGGCATTTCTACGATCCCGTCATACTGACTATAGGTCCACAGAATAATACATGGACGTGCCCCCGCCGGCGCTGCGGCCGGGCTCAATCTGTAGCACTGGCGACACCACTGATCAGGCTCTGCGTATACAGCGACGCGACATCGATCGCCGCCGCGGCATCCACCGTGCGCAGTGTCGCCAGGCTGCGGTCAAGCGCGGCCTCCTGCGCACGGCGCAGGCCTTCGGCCTCGCTCACACTCACGGCCGAGAAGCGCAGCGCGCGCCCCGGCCGGCGCCGCCCGAGCACCGGGATGTCGGCGGAGATCACGGTGGCGATCTTGGGATAGCCACCGGTGGTCTGCGCATCCGCCATCAGTACGATGGGCAGTCCCGAGCCCGGCACCTGGATCGAGCCGCAGACGATACCGTCCGAGACGATGTTGTAGCCCTTGGCGTGTGCGAGCGGCGGGCCGTCGAGGCGGAAGCCCATGCGGTCCGACTGCGCCGAAACCACATACTCGCCGGCCAGGAAGCGCGCCAGCTCGGCCTCGGCGAAGAAGTCGGCCTGCGGTCCCAGCACCACGCGGATCGTCTGATCGAGCGCCAGGTCGAAGCGCTGGGCCAGCATCTTCTCGGCCCGCGGCGCCGCACTTCCCGGCCGCAGCGGCAGGCGGTCGCCGCGCTGCAGCGCCCGGCCGCCGAAACCGCCGAGGCGCGCCCGCACGTAGGTGGCGGCACTGCCCAGGCACAGCGGCAGTTCGAAGCCGCCCTCGACGGCCAGATAGGCACAGCCGGCGTCGCCCAGATGCGCGACGCGAAAGCGGTCGCCGCGCAACAGCCGCGCGCTGCGGCCGGCCGCGATGCTTCGCGCGTGGGGGCCGCTCACCTCGATCACGCCGTCGCAGCCGGCCAGCGCGACCCGCACCGCATCCGCCGCCACCTCGAAGCCGGGCCCCTGCAGGATCATCTCCAATGCGGGCGTGCCGGGCGCATTGCCGACCAGCGCGTTCGCCAGCCGCAGGCCGATGCGGTCGAGCGGGCCGGACACCGGAACGCCGGCGTCCTGGAAGCCGCGGCGGCCGCCGTCCTGCACCGTCGTGTGGATACCTGGCGTGACCACCTCGAGTGCCGCACTCATGACGCCATGCCTTCGCAAGCGAGTTGGTAGCTGCCGTCGACGCTGGCTTGGCGGATCTGCTCGAAGCGCGCGCCATCGACAGGTTCGAAGCGAAGCTTGTCGCCGGGGCAGAACAGCGCGGGGCGCGGCCGCAACGGGTCGAAGATCCGAACCGGCGTGCTGCCGATCAGGTGCCAGCCGCCGGGGCTTTCCAGCGGGTAGATCGCTGTCATGGTCGAAGCGATGGCGATCGAGCCCGCCGGGACGCGGATGCGCGGATCGGCGCGGCGCGGCAGAACCAGCGCCTCGGGCAGGTCGCCCATGTAGGGATAGCCCGGCACGAAGCCGATCATGTAGACGTGGAAGAGCGTCTCGGTGTGCAGGCGCACCACCTCGGCCACGCAGAGGCCGGTGCGCAGCGCCACGTCCTCCAGGTCCGGCGCATGGGCGCCTTCGTAGCAAGCCGGCACCCGCCACAGCCGCCCTCCCGTATCGGCGCCCGTCGTGTCGTCCTCCAGCAGCGCGACGAGCCCGCGCTCGAGGCTCTCCCGGTCGGTGCGCAAGGGGTCGTAGTGGACCATCAGCGAGCGATAGGTCGGCACCGTTTCGACCACGCCCGRCAGCTGCGTAGCGCGCAGCCTTGCCGCCAGCCGCAGCACGCGGTCGCTCAGCGCCCGGTCGATGCGCTCGCCGAACTCGACCACCAGCGCGGTATCGCCCGCACAGAGAAATCGCACATCCATTCCTGCTCCTTGTCTTTGTCGCCGAGCGACAATCGAATTGGTATTGTCTTTCTATCTTTGGTACCATATACTAACTCGGACCGGCAGCAGACCTCAACCGGAATCCCACGCAAGGACCAAGGAACAGCAAATGGCACTCTCGATCAATCTCAATGCGGACATGGGTGAAGGATTCGGCGCGTACGACATCGGCAACGATGACGCCATCCTCAAGATCATTCGCTCGGCCAACATCGCCTGCGGCTTCCATGCCGGYGACCCGATCACCATGCGCCGCGTGGTCGAGCACGCCAAGGCCGAAGGCGTCAGCATCGGCGCGCATCCGGGCTTCAACGACCTCTGGGGCTTCGGCCGCCGCCGCATCGACATGCGGGCGGACGAACTGGAGAACATGATCGCCTACCAGATCGGCGCGCTGCAGGCGATGGCCGCCTTTTGCGGCGAGAAGGTGACGCACGTGAAGCCGCACGGCGCGCTGAACAACATGGCCGCCGAGAACGCCGACTACGCACTGGCCATCGGCCGTGCGATCAAGGCCGTCGACCGGGACCTGATCTACGTCGCGTTGTCGGGCTCCGAGATGGAGAAGGCGGCGCAGAAGCTGGAACTGCGCCTGGCGCGCGAGGGCTTCTGCGACCGCCAGTACGAGGACGATGGCAACCTGACCTCGCGCAAGATCCCCGGCGCCGTGATCAAGGACCCGGCCATCGCGACGCAGCAGGTGGTGCACATGGTGCTCGAGGGCGAGATCGTCTCGCGCAACGGCAAGCGCATCAAGCGCCGGGTCGACTCGCTGTGCGTGCATGGCGACGAGCYGACCGCGCTGGCCCTGTCGGCCGCGGTCCGCGCCGGCCTCGAGGCCGCCGGCGTCAAGGTGGTTCCACTCACCGAGATGAAGCTGGACTGACCCCCGACGCTGCTTCATATCCTCCCAGCCTCCCCTGCACTCCCCAAGGAATCAAGCCATGCAAACTCGCCCCACCCTCGCCATCATCGGTGGCACCGGTGCCCTCGGATCCGGCATGGCCAAGCGCTGGGCCGCGGCCGGCTATCCGGTCATCGTCGGCTCGCGTTCGGCAGAGAAGGCGCAGGAAGCGGCGCTGAAGATAGAAAACGGCAACGGCGCGCCGCCCGTGCGCGGCGACAGCAATACCGGTGCCGCGGCAGCCGCCGACATCGTGATCCTGGCGATCCCGTTCTCCAACCACGACGCGACGCTCGACGAACTCAAGGATGTGGTGGGCGGCAAGATCGTGGTCGACGCCGTGGTGCCGCTGGTGCCGCCGAAGGTCGCGCAGGTGCAGCTGCCGCGCGAGGGCTCGGCCGGCCAGATCGCGCAGCAGCGCATCGGCGAAACCGCCCGCGTGGTCTCGGCTTTCCAGAACGTCGGCGCCGCCAAGCTGCAGGGCGGAGGGCCGATCGCCTGCGACGTGCTGGTCTGCGGCAACGACAAGGAAGCGCGCGAGGCCGTGATCGAGCTGGCGGTGGCCGCGGGCATGCGCGGCATCGATGCCGGCCCGATCGCCAACGCCGCCGCCGCCGAGGCGCTGACTTCGATCCTGATCGGCATCAACAAACGCTACAAGGTGGATTGCGCAGGCATCCAGATCACCGGCATTCCCGCCTAGGCAAGAGGAAGCATCCGAGATGCAAAGCGCAGCCGTCGCGCTCACCGCGCTGCCGGACTTCCCGCTGGTGGCGCCGGGTGACGACCTCGCCGGCCTGATGGCCGACAGCCTGCGGCGCGCCGCCATCGCACCGCAGCAGGCCGACGTGCTGGTGCTGGCCCAGAAGATCGTCTCGAAGGCCGAGGGCCGCTACGTCAGCCTGCGCGACATCGTGCCCTCGCGCCGGGCCATCGGGCTGGCGGCCGAGACCGGCAAGGACGCGCGCATGGTCGAGCTCATCCTCTCCGAGAGCCGTGCCGTCGTGAAGTACTGCCCCGGCGTCCTGATCGTCGAGCACCGGCTGGGCCTGGTGATGGCCAACGCCGGCATCGACCAGTCCAACATCGATCACCCCGACGGCGACGAACGCGCGCTGCTGCTGCCGGCCGACCCCGATGCCAGCTGCGAACGACTGAAGGCGCAACTCGACGCCGCCTTCGGCGTCGAGCTCGCAGTGGTTGTCAACGACAGCTTCGGCCGACCGTGGCGCCGGGGCGTGACCGGCGTGGCGATCGGCGCCGCCGGCCTGCCCGCACTGCTGGACATGGTCGGCGCGCCCGACCTGTTCGGCCGTGCCATGCGCGTGACCGAGATCGCGCTGGCCGACGAGATCGCCGCTGCCGCCTCGCTGGTCATGGGCCAGACCGACGCCGGCCGGCCCGTCGTGCACCTTCGCGGCCTGCGCTGGAGCGCACCTGCGCGACCCGCGGCCGAACTGCTGCGCCCCAAACACCAGGACATGTTCAGATGAGCGCCTCCTCCGTCCCGTCCTCTTCGTCCGCGCCGCTGTCGCAGCGCGGCCGCGTGGTGGCCTTGTGCGGCGGCGTCGGCGGCGCCAAGCTCGCGCTGGGCCTGGAAGACACGCTCGACGCGGGCCGCCTGACCGTCGCCGTGAACACCGGCGACGACTTCGACTTCCTCGGCCTGCGCATCTCGCCCGACCTCGACACGGTGCTCTACACCCTGGGCGGACTCAGCGACACGACGCGCGGCTGGGGCCGCGCCGACGAGAGCTGGAACTTCATGGCGGCACTCGCGCAATGGGGCGGCGAAGCCTGGTTCTCGCTCGGCGATCGCGACCTGGCCCTGCACGTGGAGCGCACGCGTCGACTGGGTGCCGGCGAGACGCTGACCGCCATCATGGGCGACATGGCGCGCCGCGCCGGCATCCGCGCCGAGCTCCTGCCCATGAGCGACGAAGCGGTTCGCACCATCGTCCACAGCACCGAGGGCGATCTGCCCTTCCAGCACTATTTCGTCAAGCATCGCTGCGCACCGGTCGTCACCTCGATCTCCTTCGACGGCGCCGACGATGCCTCGGCCAATCCGGCGCTGACGCGCGCGCTGGCCGATCCGCACTTGAGCGCGGTGGTGATCTGCCCGTCGAACCCCTTCCTGAGCATCGATCCGATCCTCGCGGTGCCCGGGGTGCGCGCGGCGCTGCGGCGCACGGCCGCGCCGATCGTCGTCGTCTCGCCGATCGTCGGCGGGCAGGCCGTGAAAGGACCGACGGCCAAGATCATGGGCGAACTCGGCCACCGCGTGAGCTCCGCCACCATCGCGGCGCACTACGCGGACTTGATCGACGGCCTGGTGATCGACGACAGCGACGCGGCCGACGCCGACGCGCTCGACATCCCGACGCACGTCACCCGCACGCTGATGCACGACGTCGACGACAAGCGCGCGCTGGCACGTGCGGTACTCGCCTTCGCGGACTCCCTCAGCCAGGAATCGGCCGCCGTGAGCGCGCGCCGGATCGCATGATGAACGCCTCGCTCCTGTGGGCCGTCATCCCGGTCAAGCGCTTCACCCGCGCCAAGCAACGCCTGGCGCCGCTGCTGGACGCGCATGAGCGTGCCGGACTGGCGCGCGCGATGTTCGAAGACGTGCTCCAGGTGCTGGCGGGCTGTCCCTTCGTGGCCGGCACGCTGGTCGTCACGCAGGACCCCGAGGCGGCGGCGATCGCACGCCGCGCCGGCGCCGAGGTGCTGGCCGACCCGCCCGAAGCCGGGCTCGCCGAGGCCCTGCGGCACGCGGCGCGCACCCTTTGCGCCGCGCGCTGCGCCGGCATGCTGGTGGTGCCGGCCGACCTGCCGCAGATCACCTCGGCCGACATCGAGCTGATCGCGCTCGGTCATCGGCGTTCGCCGGCCGTGACGCTGGTGGCCGCCAGCAGCGACGGCGGCACCAATGCGCTGGCCTGCTCGCCGCCCGACGCGATGCCGCTGCTCTTCGGCGAGGACAGCTTCCGGTGCCACCGGGACGCCGCGCTGGCGCTGGGCCTGGCGCCGAAGCTGTTGACCCTGCCGCGCTTCGGCCGCGACATCGACCGGCCCGACGATCTGCTCGCCTGCCTCGATGACCGGTCGAGCCTGCGCACCCACGCCTACCTGGCCGGCAGCGGCATCGCGCACCGGCTGCGCCAAACGCGTCCGCACATGCCCATCCGCACGGCGGCGCATCCGACCCACTCCACCCGAAGGGACCCGACTCCATGACCAMGCCCATGCTTGCAGCCCACCACCCGATGTCGCGCGAAGAGGCCTACCAGCTGGTGGACATGGGGCTGGACCTGCTGATGCCGGCCGCCGCCGCGCGCCGCGATGCGGCGCATGGCATGGTCGTCAGCTATTCGCGCAAGGTCTTCATTCCGCTGACCCAGCTGTGCCGCGACGTCTGCCACTACTGCACCTTCGCCCATGCACCGCGCAAGGGCGAGGCCGCCTACCTGTCGATCGAGAAGGTGCTGGAGATCGCCCGCGCGGGCGCGGCGGCGAATTGCAAGGAAGCCCTCTTCACGCTCGGCGACAAGCCGGAACTGCGCTACCACGCGGCGAGCGACGCCCTGGCGGAGATGGGTTACGACAGCACGCTGGCGTACCTCGAGGCGGCCGCGCGCGCGGTCTACGACGAGACCGGCCTGCTGCCGCACCTGAACCCGGGCCTGCTCGAACTCGACGACCTGCGCCGGCTGCGCCAAGTGTCGATCTCGCAGGGCATCATGCTCGAGAGCAGCTCGGAGCGGCTCTGCGAGCGCGGCGGCCCGCACCACGGGTCGCCGGACAAGAAGCCGGCCGCGCGCCTGGAAACCATCCGCCTGGCCGGCGAAGCCGGCGTGCCCTTCACCACCGGCATCCTGATCGGCATCGGCGAGACGCGAACGGAGCGCATCGATGCCCTGCTGGCCCTGCGCGAGCTGCACGAGCGCTACGGCCACATCCAGGAAATCATCATCCAGAACTTCCGCCCCAAGGCGGGCACCCTGATGGTCAACGCGCCCATTCCCACGCTCGAGGACCATCTGTGGACCATCGCCGCGGCGCGCCTGATCTTCGATCCGTCGATGAACATCCAGGCGCCGCCGAACCTGCGCCCGGGCGCGCTGCGCCCGCTGGTCGATGCCGGCATCAACGACTGGGGCGGCGTGTCGCCCGTCACGCCGGACCACGTGAACCCCGAGGCGCCCTGGCCGCACCTGGACGCGCTGGCCAAGGCGACGAAGGCCGCCGGCAAGGAACTGACCGAGCGTCTCGCGCTCTACCCGGCGCATGCGCGCGAGCTCGAGCGCTGGGTAGACCCGGCATTTCGCACGCCGCTGCTGCATCGGCTGGACAGCGACGGTTTCCCGCGCACCGACAGCTGGTCGCCGGGCGCCCATGAAGCCCCTCCCGCGGCCGATCTGCAGCTGATCGCCACCCACGCTGCCCCCCGGCCCGGCGCGGAGGTCGAACGCATCCTGGCACGCGCCCAGGCCGGCGAAACGCTCGGCGAAGCCGAGATCGTGCGGCTCTTCCGTGCGCGCGGCGATGAGTTCACCGCCGTCTGCGCCGCTGCCGATGCCTTGCGCCGCCAGATGAACGGCGAGGTCGTGAGCTTCGTCGTCAACCGCAACATCAACTACACCAACATCTGCGCCTACCGCTGCCAGTTCTGCGCCTTCGCCAAGGGCAAGACCACCGAGGACCTGCGCGGCAAGCCCTACGACCTGCCGCTGGAGGAAATCCAGCGCCGCGTGCGCGAGGCCTGGGACCGCGGCGCCACCGAGGTCTGCATGCAGGGCGGCATCCACCCCGCCTACACCGGCGCCACCTACCTGGAGATCTGCCGGGCGGTCAAGGCCGAGGCGCCGGGCATGCACGTGCACGCCTTCTCGCCGCTCGAGGTATGGCAAGGCGCCAAGACACTGGGCCTTCCGCTGCGCGACTACCTGGCCCAGCTGAAGGACGCGGGCCTCGGCACGCTGCCGGGCACGGCCGCCGAGATCCTCGACGACKAGGTCCGGCAGGTGATCTGCCACGACAAGGTCGACACCGCGCAATGGCTCGAGGTGATGCGGACCGCGCACGGGCTGGGCCTGCGCAGCACCTCGACCATCATGTTCGGCCACATGGAGAAGTTCGAACACTGGGCGCGCCACCTGCTGCACCTGCGCGCGCTGCAGATCGAAACCGGTGGCATCACCGAGTTCGTGCCGCTGCCCTTCGTGCACATGGAGTCGCCGATCTACCGCAAGGGCAAGGCGCGGCGCGGGCCGTCGTTCCGCGAGACGGTGCTGATGCATGCGGTCGGCCGGCTGGCGCTGCATCCCGTGATTCCGAACATCCAGGCCTCCTGGGTCAAGCTCGGGGCCGAAGGCGTGAAGGCCTGCCTGCGCGCCGGCGTCAACGACATGGGCGGCACGCTGATGAACGAAACCATTTCGCGCGCTGCAGGCGCCTCGCACGGCCAGGAGATGACCGCGATGGACATGGAGGCGATGCTGCGTTCGATGGGCCGCGTTCCGCTGCAGCGCACCACCGCCTACGGCACGCCGCCGGCCGATGCCAAGGCCAGGGCGCGCGCCGTCACCACGCCGGTGTCGCCGGTGCGCATCGACTTCCGCAAGCGCGAGCCGGCCGTGGCGACGGCCACCCACGGCAGCTGCGCGGCCTGAGCCGCAGCCCCGCACGAGGCGAGTCGGACATGGGAACGCTGGCGCATCTTCTGCAGAACAACCGGGCCTGGTCGGACGAAGTCCGCTCGCGCGATCCGGGCTTCTTCGAGCGGCTGGCAGCCCAGCAGACGCCCGACTATTTCTGGGTCGGCTGCTCCGACAGCCGGGTGCCGGCCAACATCATCACCGACCTGCCGCCGGGCGAGGTCTTCGTGCACCGCAACGTCGGCAACATGGTCCAGCATTCGGACATGAACTGCCTGTCGGCGATGCAATTCGCCGTCGACGTGCTGGCGGTCAGGCACATCATCGTCTGCGGCCACTACGGCTGCAGCGGCGTCAAGGCGGTGCTGGCCGGCGACCGGCTCGGCCTGGTCGACAACTGGCTGGCGCCCATGCAGGCCATCCGCGACAAGTACGACGAGCGGCTCGCGCACTGCACCGGCGAGCGCGCGCGGCACGATCTGCTGTGCGAACTGAACGTCATCGAACAGGTCGCCAGCACCTGCCGCAGCACCGTGGTGCAAAGTGCCTGGGGCGCCGGCCAGCCACTGACGGTRCATGGCTGGATCTACGGCCTGGACGACGGCCGCATCCGCGACCTCGAGGTGTCGCAGCACACGCCGCAGCCGCGGGATGGCATCGATGCCGCTTGGGCGCGCAAGCTGCCGCCCGCCTGCGCGGCGCTGCTCACGGCGCGCGAGAAGGACATCGTCGAACGCGTGGCGATCCGCAACTCGTCGCCGGACTGCATGTGGGGCCAGGACTATGGAACCTGAACTCGGCATCGCCACGGTCGCCGCCGCGCTGCTCGGCAGCACGCGACTGCAATGGATGGCGCGCCGCTCGGTGCGGCGCTACCTTCCGAAGCCGATCCCGCCGGAGCTGGTCGACCAGCTGCTCGAAGCCGCCGCCACCGCGCCGTCGGCGCACAACCGGCAGCCCTGGYGCTTCGCCATCCTCGACACCAGCCGGCACAAGATCGCACTGGCCTGCGCCATGGGCGAACAGTTGCGCCAGGACCGGCGCGGCGACCGCGATCCCAACGCCGACATCGAGGCCGATGTCGCGCGCTCCTTCGCGCGCATCACGGGCGCGGCCACGGTGATCGTCGTCTGTCTCAGCATGGAGGACATGGACGTCTATCCCGATGCCGCGCGCAATCGAAAGGAGCACCAGATGGCGGTGCAGAGCACCGCGATGGCAGGCCAGAACCTGCTGCTGACCGCCCACGCTGCCGGCCTCGGAGCCTGCTGGCTGTGCGCACCGATGTTCTGCCCCGAGACCGTCCGTGGCGCGCTCGGGCTGCCCGGCCACTGGGAGCCGCAGGGCATGGTCACGCTCGGCTACCCGGCCGATGCGGGCAAGCCTTTCATGCGCAAACCGATGGCCGACGTCGCGATGCGCCTGCGCGACGCGCCCTGAACGCACGGCGCCTCCATTACGCTTATCTCTTCTAAAGGAAAACCCATGCTGGTCCACAACCGCTTCGCGACCCGAGCGCCGTACGGCGACGATCTGCGCGCCGTCATGAGCATCGCCCGCGCGCACGAGAGCCGCGAGTGGCTGTCGCACTGGCCCGAACTCACGCGCGAGGCGACGCCGCTCTTGTCGCTGGCCGGATTGGCGCGGTCGCTGGGCGTGGCGCGGATCGACCTCAAGGACGAATCGAAGCGGGCCTCGCTCGGCAGCTTCAAGGCGCTTGGCGCGCCGATCGCGCTGGTTCGCCTGATCCAGCGCCAATGGCCGCAGAAAAATTTCACCGCCAGGGACCTGTTCCTCGGCAGGCAGGCGCGGGAGCTGCAGGACTTCACCGTGATCAGCGCCACCGACGGCAACCACGGCCGTGCGC
>NZ_JBFUCI010000140.1:0-14088 GCF_056405335.1 Variovorax sp. P1_H12_2 | reverse complement strand
ATCTTCAACGGCCCGCGTAGTGCGCCGCCGCCATCACGAACGGAAGAACCAGTTCGGGAACCAGGTAGGCCAGCCAGACGGAACGGGGCTCGGGCAGACCCACCTTGGCCATGGACACCAGCCTGCCGATGCCCGCGAGAAGCACGCCCAGGGCCAGCAGATAGACCAGCACGCCCTGCTCCCGGACGGTGACCGCGGCCCAGAAGCAGATCACGCCGACCGAGAAGTAGACACCCGCCATGAAGCGGTGGACATTGTCCAGGCGCGCGCTGGTGTCCGGCTGCCCCAGGAACATCTGAAGGGCACCGCCGAACAGGGCGATGGCGGCCACCAGGAACAGGCAGGCCCGCACGATGAGCTGGCTGGCGAGCAGCGGTGCGTCGGGTGTCATGGTTCCTCTCGCTCTCTCTGCGGCGCGTAGCCAAGCGTCTTCATGGCCGCACCGAGGGCCTTGCGGCTCTTCTCCATCTCGGCCCAGGGCCGATTGCCGGTGGGAAGGCGGTGCGCGATGTTCCGCACGGTCCACTGCGCGGCGCTCGTGAGCTCGGGAAGCTCGTCCCACGCCAGCGGCACCGAAACACCGAGCCCCGGGCGCGACCGTGCCGACCAGGCGCTCACCGTCGTGGCGCCGAAGCCGTTGCGCAGGTAGTCGACGAAGATCTTGCCGACCCGGTTGCGCGGCCCGCTCCTGGCGACGAAGCGCTCGGGAATCGTGCCGGCCAGGTGCTGCACGACCGCCTGCGAGAAACCCTTCACGGCGTCCCATCCGTAGTGCCGCTTGATCGGCACCAGCACATGCAGTCCCTTGCCCCCGCTGGTCTTCAGGAAGGCCGGCAGGCCCAGCTCGGTGAGCAGCGTCCGCACCAGCATGGCGGCCTCCTGCATCCGCTCCCAGGGCACGCCCTCGCCCGGGTCGAGGTCGAAGGTCATGCGGTCGGGCGTGTCGATGGCCTTCGAGGTGGCGTTCCAGGTGTGGAACTCGATCACGTTCATCTGCGCCGCCGACAGCAGGCCGCGCGCGGTGTCGATCTGCAGCAGCGGCTCGTGGTCGCGGTCGAGCGAGGGGTCGAGCAGCTTCACGCCCGGCATCTCGCCCTGCTGCGCATGCTTCTGGAAGAACAGCTCGCCGCCGATGCCTTCGGGCGCGCGCACCAGCGCCACCGGCCGGCCCTTGAGGTGCGGCAGCATCGCTTCGGCCACCTGGTCGTAGAAGGCCACCAGTTCGCCCTTGGTGATGCCGCTCTTCTTGTCGATCACGCGCTCGGCGTGGGTGATGCGCAGGTCCATGGACTTCCTTGCTYCTTTCCCGGCGTCGGCGCCTGCCGGCGCCGCTTCGGGCGGCTCGGCGCGCTCGCGCCGGATCTGCGCCGCCGGCTTGTCGCTGCGCAGCCCCTGGAACACCGAGTGGCGGATCCGGCCCTCGCGGGTCCACTCGCCGAAGGACACTTCGCAGACCAGCACCGGCTTGACCCATTGCGCCTTGGCGCCGGCCGGCCTCTCGCTGAACGGGCAGGTGTCGCTGGCTTGCTTGTCGAGCCGGGCCTTGATGTCGGCGAGCCGGCTTTCGTCGAAGCCGGTACCGACGTTGCCGCAATAGGCCAGCCGGCCCTCGTCGTCGTGCACGCCGAGCAGCAGCGAACCGAAGCCCGAGCGCGCACCCTGGGGCGCGGTGTAGCCGCCGATGACGAACTCCTGCCGCTGCTGGTTCTTGAGCTTGATCCAGTCGGAGGATCGGCGCGACACGTAGCCCGAGCCCTTGCGCTTGCCGACGATGCCCTCGAAGCCCAGCTTGGCCGACGCCGCCAGCAGGTCGCGCGGTGCCGCCTCGAAAGCCTCGCTGAACCGCAGCGGCGCCGGTGGCTCGCTGCCCAGCAGGCGCGCGAGTTGCGCGCGCCGCTCCTCGACCGGCAGCGCGCGCAGGTCGAGGCCGTCGAGGAAGGGCGCGTCGAACAGCCAGTAGACGATGGCCGAGGTGGCGCCGCGGTCGAAGGCGTTCTGCAGCAGCTGAAAGTCGGGTGCGCCGTGGTCGCCCTCGACCACGATCTCGCCATCGAGCCAGGCCGAACGCGTCTTGAGCCTCGCGAGCGCCTTCGCCAGCACCGGCAGCTTCGCGGTCCAGTCGTGGCCGTTGCGCGTGATGCATTGCACCTTGCCGCCATCGATGCGCGTCAGCAGGCGGTAGCCGTCGAACTTGAGTTCGTAGAGCCAGTCGCCGGACGTGGCGGGCGCTGCGGCGGCCAGGCTCGCCAGCTGCGGTGCCAGCGCTGGCGGCAAGGCGGCCTTGCGGCCCGCATGCTTCGCGGGGCTCTTCGTCGCGGCAGGGGCCGCGTGCGGCGCCGGGTCATCGACGCCGCGGCCGCTCAGCACACTGTCGGGCTCGGCCTCGACCACGTCGTAGTCCGCCAGCGGTCGCGCCTCGGCGTCCCTTTCCTTGATCAGCAGCCAGGGTGTCTGCTTCTCGCCCTCGCCGCGCATGCGCACCAGGGCCCAGCGGCCGCGCAGCTTGCCGCCGCGCAGGGAGAACTTGAGCTGCCCCTCCGCCAGCGCCTGGCGCGGATCGCCCTCGGGCGACCACTCGCCGCGGTCCCAGACGATCACGGTCCCGGCGCCGTACTGCTTCGGCGGGATGGTGCCTTCGAAGCCGCCATAGGCGATCGGATGGTCCTCCACCTGCACCGCCATGCGCTTGACCGTGGGGTCCAGGCAGGGCCCCTTGGGCACCGCCCAGCTCTTCAGCGTGCCGTCGAGTTCGAGCCGGAAGTCGTAGTGCAGATGGCTCGCGTGGTGCTTCTGCACGACGAAGGACAGCACGCCCTGGGCCGGCTTGCCGACGGCGCGGGGTTCGGGCGTCTTCTTGAAATCGCGCTTGCCGTGGTACGGCGCCAGGGCTTCGCGCGCTCGGGAGGCTGCGGGCATGGATATCCTCCAGCCACGAATCCTAATGCGGGTCGCGTCCGCCGCTGTAAGAAAGGGCGGCCGAGCGTGGCGTCAGGACGCGACCCGCGAAGCGAGGCCTGTTCGTGAAACACCGCGGAACCGGCTTTGCCGGGCCGCTGGTGTTGCCCCCGGTAGGGGGTGGGCGTCCCGACACGAAGTGCGGGACAACCTGGGGGCGAGTCACCCCTTCTTGGCGACCAGCGTGAGGATGTCGTAGCTCGCGACCAGCTCGCCGTCCTGGTTGGTCACCTCGACGTCCCAGGCGACCACGCCCTGGCCGACGCCGTTGGCGTCCTTCTTCTGGCGGTCGATCTTGCGCTTGCAGGTGAGCCGGGCGCGGATCGTGTCGCCGATGCCCACGGGCTTGACGAAGCGCAGCGTGTCGAGGCCGTAGTTCGCGAGCACCGGTCCGGGCGCCGGCGAGACGAACAGCCCGGCCGCCGCCGACAGCACGAAGTAGCCGTGCGCGATGCGCTTGCCGAACGGGCTTTCCTTGGCCGCGATCTCGTCGAAGTGCATGTAGAAGTAGTCGCCCGAGATGCCGCCGAAAGCCACGATGTCGGCCTCGCCGACGGTGCGGCGGTGCGTCAGCAGCGAGTCGCCGATGGCGAGGTCCTCGAAGTGCTTGCGGAACGGGTGCAGCTCGGATTCATTGAGTTTGGCGCCGCGCATGTATTCGCCGGTGACGGCCGCGATCATGCTGGGCGAGCCCTGCAGCGCCGCGCGCTGCAGGTAGTGCTTGACGGCACGCAGGCCGCCGAGCTCCTCGCCACCGCCCGCGCGGCCCGGGCCGCCGTGCTTGAGGAAGGGCAGCGGCGAGCCATGGCCGGTCGATTCGGCGGCGGCCTCGCGGTCCAGCACCAGCATGCGGCCGTGGTGCGCCGCTGCGACCGGGATCACCCTGGCCGCCGTCGCCGGGTCTTTGGTGACCAGCGTGCCGACCAGACTGCCGCGGCCGCGCGCGGCCAGCGCCAGCGCTTCGTCGAGGCCGTCGTAGGCCATCAGCGTGCTGACCGGGCCGAAGGCCTCGATGTCGTGCACCGCGTCATTGCCGAGCGGATCGCGCGCGAGCAGCAGGGTCGGCGCGAAGAACGCGCCTTCGGCCACGCCCTCGCCCTGCGGCGCAAAGCCGTCGCGCTCGCCATAGACCAACTCGGCGCCCTCCATCAGCAGCCGCACGCGCTCGGCCACGTCGGCCTGCTGGGCGTGCGAGGCCAGCGCGCCCATGCGCACGTCCTCGCGCGCCGGGTCGCCGACCACCGTCTTGGCGAGCCGCGCGCGCAGCTTCTCGGACACCGCATCGAGGTGCTGGCGCGGCACGATGGCGCGCCGGATCGCGGTGCACTTCTGGCCCGCCTTGACCGTCATCTCGCGCGCCACCTCCTTCACGAAGAGATCGAACTCCTCGTCGTCGGGCGACACGTCCGGCGCCAGGATCGCGCAGTTCAGCGAGTCGGCCTCGGCGTTGAAGGGAATCGACTGGCGCACGATGTTCGGGTGCACGCGCAGCTTGGCGGCGGTGTCGGCCGAGCCCGTGAAAGTCACGACATCGCTGCCGTCGAGCCGGTCGAGCAGGTCGCCGGTGCTGCCGATCACCAGCTGCAGGCTGCCCTCGGGCAGCAGGCCCGAGCGATGCATGAGGCGCACCAGCGCTTCGGTCAGGTAGCTGGTCGAGGTGGCCGGCTTGCCGATGCAGGGCATGCCCGCGAGGAAGCTCGGCGCCCATTTCTCGAGCAGGCCCCAGACCGGGAAGTTGAAGGCGTTGATGTGCACCGCGACGCCGCGGCGCGGCACCAGGATGTGGGTGCCCGCGAAGCCGCCCTTCTTGCCCAGCGGCATCGCCGGGCCTTCGTGCACCAGGTTGCCCGAGGGCAGTTCGTTGCCGCCGATGCCGGCATACGCCGCCAGCGTGCCGGCGCCGCCCTCGATGTCGACCCAGCTGTCGGCGCGCGTGGCGCCGGTGTGGACCGAGATCGCGTAGAGCTCTTCCTTGTGCTCGGCGAGGTACTTGGCGATGGCGCGCAGGCGCTGCGCGCGCTGCTGGAAATCCATTGCCAGCAGGTTCGTCAGGCCGACCGTGCGGGCGTGGTCCAGCGCCTCCCCGAAGTCGATGGCCTCGGCATGGGTGCTCGCCACGGCACGGCCATTGATGGCGCTGCGCAGCACTTGCGCGCCCTGCGCGCCGAGCCAGCGGCCGCCGATGAAGCTCTGAAGGATCTGGGTCATGGGGTTCTCCCGGAAGGGTTGGGTTAGGCGGTCACGGCGACCGCGGCGTTCTTGTTGCCGAGGCCGAGGTAGGTGTCGATGATCCGGCGGTCGTGCAGCAGGTCCTGCGCCGGGCCGGTGAGCGCGACCGCGCCGGTTTCCAGCACATAGCCGCGGTCGGCGACCTGCAGGGCGGCACGTGCGTTCTGCTCCACCAGCAGCACCGAGACGCCGTGCGCGCGCAGCGAGGACACCACGTGCAGCACCTCGCGCACGATCAGCGGCGCCAGGCCGAGCGAGGGCTCGTCGAGCATCAGCAGGCGCGGCCGCGCCATCAGCGCGCGGCCGATGGCCAGCATCTGGCGCTCGCCGCCCGACAGCGTGTTGGCGAGCTGCGCGCGGCGCTCCTTCAGGCGCGGGAAGATCGCGAAGACCTCCTCCATGCGTTCCTTCTGGTCGCGGCGGCCGGTGCGCCAGCGGTAGAAGCCGCCGAGCAGCAGGTTGTCCTCGACCGGCATCTCGCCGAACAGCTCGCGCCGCTCGGGCACCAGCGCCACGCCGCGCGCGACCATCGCCTCGACGCTGGGCCTGGCGATGCGCTCGCCCGCGAGGGTCAGGCTGCCGCTGGAAGGCAGCAGGCCCATCGCGGCGCACAGCAGCGTGGTCTTGCCGGCGCCGTTGGGGCCGATGACGGTGACGATCTCGCCTTCATCGACGCGCAGCGCGACGCGGTGCACCGCCTCGACCGCACCGTAGGCGACGCTGAAGTCCTGCAACTCGAAAAGTGGATTCGTCATGCGGCCACCGCGATCGGTTCGTCGTCGCTGCCGCCCAGGTAGGCGTCCAGCACACGGGGGTTGGATTGCACCTGGGCCGGCGTGCCCTCGGCGATGACGGCGCCGAACTCCAGCACCGTGATGCGGTCGGCCAGGTTCATGACGAATTCCATGTCGTGCTCGACCACCAGGATGCCCAGGCCTTCGGCGCGCAACTGCGCGAGCAGATCGGCCAGCGCCTGCTTCTCGAGGTGGCGCAGGCCGGCGGCCGGCTCGTCGAGCAGCAGCGCAGCCGGCTGGCCCGCCAGGGCGCGCGCGATCTCGACCACGCGCTGCTGGCCCAGTGCCAGCGAAGCGGCCGGCGCATCGGCATGCGCGCCGAGGCCGCAGCGCTCGATCTGCCGCCTGGCTTCGGCCAGCAGCGCCGCCTCCTCGGCGCGGTCGAGCCGCAGCATCGAGGCGATCCAGCCCCGGTGCCCGCGCCGGTGCGCGCCGAGCGCCACGTTCTCGAGCACGCTGCGCGTGCCGAGCAGCCGCACGTGCTGGAAGGTGCGCCCCAGGCCGCGGGCCGCGAAGTCGCGCGAGGGCTTGCCGGTCATGGCAGCGCCCAGCAGGCGGACTTCCCCCTCGGTCGGGTCGTCGACGCCCGAGATCATGTTGAAGAAGGTGCTCTTGCCGGCGCCATTCGGGCCGATCAGCGCATGCACCTCGCCGGCCTTGAGCGTCATCGCAACCGCATTGTTGGCGACCAGGCCGCCGAAGCGCTTGGTCACGCGGTCGGCCTCGAGCAGCAGCTCGCCGGCGGGCGGCAGCTCGCGGCTCGCGAGGGTCGCCAGGCCTTTGGCCGGCTTGACCGGGGTCGGCTTCAGGAAGCGCCCCGTCACGCGCGCCAGCGTCGGCCACAGGCCTTCGGCGAAACGCTGCAGCACGAACAGCATCAGGAGGCCGAACACGATCACCTCGAAGTTGCCGCTGGCGCCCAGGAGCTTGGGCAGGATGTCTTGCAGCTGCTCCTTGACCAGCGTGATCAGCGTCGCGCCGAGCACCGCGCCCCACAGGTGGCCCGATCCGCCCACCACCGCCATGAACAGGTACTCGATGCCGATGTTGATGTTGAAGGGCGTCGGATTCACGAAGCGCTGCATGTGCGCGTAGAGCCAGCCCGACACGGCCGCCAGCAGCGCGGCGAGCACGAACACCTTGACCCGGTAGCGCGCCGTGTCGACACCCATCGACTCGGCCATCACGCGGCCCGACTTGAGCGCGCGGACGGCCCGGCCCTCGCGCGAGTCGAGCAGGTTGTGCAGCGCCCAGAGCGCGAGCAGCAGCACGGCCCAGATCAGGGGCCCCAGCGCACGCGGCGACGCCAGCGACAGGCCGCCGATCGTGAGTGCCGGCACGCCCGTGATGCCGGTCTGCCCACCGAGGAACTCCAGGTTGCCGAACAGGAAGTAAAGGCTCAGGCCCCAGGCGATCGTGCACAAGGGCAGGTAGTGGCCCGAGAGCTTCAATGTGATCGCGCCCAGCCCCCAGGCCACGGCGAAGGTCAGCACCAGCCCGAACAGCAGCCCGACCCAGGGCAGCAGCGCGGGCGCCACCAGGCCGCCGAGCGCCGCGGTGGCCGCCGGCGAGGTGCAGACCCAGGCGGTCGCGTAGGCCCCGATGGCGACAAAGGCCGCCTGGCCGAAGGAGGTCATGCCGCCGACGCCGGTGAGCATCACGAGCCCGGCCGCGACCAGGGAATAGAGCGCGATGTAGCTGAACAGCGTGACCGTGAACTCGGGCAGCCAGGGCCAGCTGAGCGCCAGCGCGGCAATGCACAGAAGCGTGAGATGACGCCGGGTCATTCTTCATCCTCCACGTGACGGCTGCGGAGCGACCGCCACCACAGGACGGGAATGATCAAGGTGAACACCAGCACTTCCTTGAAGGCGCTGGCCCAGAACGAGGAGAAGGCCTCGAGCTGGCCCACCAGCAGTGCGCCGACCAGCGCGATCGGGTAGCTGGCGAGCCCGCCGACGATCGCGGCGACGAAGCCCTTGAGGCCGATCAGGAAGCCGGTGTCATAGTAGACGGTGGTCAGCGGCGCGATCAGCAGGCCCGAGACCGCGCCGATCAGYGCCGCGAGTGCGAAGCTCAGGTCGCCCGACAGGTCGGTCGGAATGCCCATCAGCCGCGCGCCGACGCGGTTCATCGCGGTGGCGCGCAGCGCCTTGCCGACGATGGAGCGCTCGAAGAACAGGAACATCAGGACCACCAGTACGAAAGCGACGCCCACCACCACCAGCGACTGGCCGGTGATCGGCACGCCGCCGAGGTCGAAGCGCGCTTCCGAGAAGGCCGGCGTGCGCGAGCCTTCGGCGCCGAAAAAGAGAAGGCCGAGGCCGACCAGCACGCCGTGCAGCGCCACCGAGACGATCAGCAGGATCAGCACGCTCGCGTGCGCCAGCGGGCGATAGGTCAGCCGGTACAGCAGCGGGCCGAGCGGCGTGATGAGAAAGAGCGTCGTGACCGCCTGCAGCGCGAGCGAATCCGGGCGCAGGCCCAGCACCAGGCCGGCGGCCAGCGCGGGGAAGAACAGCGTCCAGACCAGCGTGGACTTCCACTCGACCGTGGCGCCGCGCTTCCAGCGCCAGGCCTCGACCACCAGCGTCGTCGCCGCCAGCGCGACCAGCAGCCACAACGTGGCCGGCACGCGCCCGGCCGTCAGCGCCGCCATCGACAGCGCGCCGAACGCGACCAGTTCGCCCTGCGGGATGAAGATCACCCGCGTGACGGAGAACACCAGCACCAGGGCCAAGGCCATCAGTCCGTAGACCGCGCCGTTGACGATGCCGTCCTGCCCCAGCAAGAGGGCGATCTGCAAATCCATTTGAGCTTTCTAAAGCGCGGCTTAAGGCCAAGCGAAGCGAAGGCTGTTCGGGAAACACCGCGGAACTGGCTTCGCCAGGCCGCTGGTGTTGCCCACTTGAGGGGCTGAGGAGCCGCGGCTCCAAGCCTGCCTGCGCAGGCTTGGACGGCTCCGAAGAGCCGCTGCCTCTGGCAGCGACACGGGGCGGGCGACGAAGTGAGCCGGCATCGGGGGTGGGTCAAGGATTCGGGGGCAGGTACTTCCAGGCGCCGTTTTCGATCTTGACCATCACGCGCGCGCGCTGGTCGAGGCCCAGGTGGTCGTTGGCCGTCATGTTGAACACGCCATGCGCGCCGGGCAGCTCCTTGACCTGCTCGAGCGCATCGCGCAACGCGGCGCGGAACTCGGGCGTGCCGGGCTGCGCCTTCTTGAGCGCGACCGGAACCGCGGCCGCCATCAGCAGGCCGGTGTCCCAGGCATGCGCGCCGAAGGTCGACACCGTGCCCTTGCCGTTGGCGGCCTCGTAGGCGGCCACATAGGCCAGCGCCGACTTCTTCACCGGATTGCCCGCGGGCAACTGGTCGGCGACCAGCACCGGGCCGGCCGGCAGCAGCGTGCCCTCGACGTCCTTGCCGCCGACGCGCAGGAAGTCGGCGTTGGCAACGCCGTGGGTCTGGTAGACCTTGCCCGTGTAGCCGCGCTCCTTGAGGCTCTTCTGCGGCAGCGCCGCAGGCGTGCCGGAACCGGCGACCAGCACCGCATCGGGCTTGGCCGACATCAGCTTGAGCGTCTGGCCCGTGACCGAGGTGTCGGTGCGCGCATAGCGTTCGTTGGCGACGATCTTGAGCTTCTTCAGGTCGGCCGCCTTGGTGAACTCCTGGAACCAGCCTTCGCCGTAGGCGTCGGAGAAGCCGACGAAGCCCACCGTCTTGACGCCGCTGGCGGCCATGTGCTCGGCGATCGCGAGCGACATCATGATGTCGTTCTGCGGCGTCTTGAAGACCCAGCGCTTCTTGCCGTCCATCGGCTCGATGATGCGCGCCGAGGCGGCCATCGAGATCATGGGCGTCTGGCTTTCGGCGGCGACGTCGATCATCGCCAGCGAGTTGGGCGTGGTGGTCGAGCCGAGGATCACGTCGACCTTGTTCTCGGAGATCAGCTTGCGCGTGTTGTTGACCGCGGCCGTGGTGTCGCTGGCGTCATCGAGCACGATGTAGTTGATCTTCTGGCCGCCGATGGTCTTGGGCATCAGCGCGATCGTGTTCTTCTCGGGGATGCCGAGCGATGCGGCCGGGCCGGTGGCCGACACGGTGACGCCGACGTTGATGTCGGCCTGGGCCAGCGCCGAGGCCAGCAGCAGCGCTGCGAGGGCAATGGGTTTGAGAAGTTTCATTCGGGTTGTCTCCGGTTTTTTCGAGGGGGTTGAGGATAAGGGTGAATACTGGCGCGAAGTGCCGGGGCTTCAGCCGTCGACCGCGGCCACGCGCACCGGCAGTTGCACCGCCRGCAGGCCGCCGAGGAACAGGTCGGCCACCACCGGCGCCATCGAATCGTAGTCAAGCTCGCCGTCGGGGCGCATCCAGATGAACATCCAGTTGATCATGCCGAACAGCAGCATGGTCAGCGGCTTGGCGAGCGCGCCCTCCTGCAGGTCGGGCCGCAGTTCGGCCACCACGCGCGCGAAGCCGGCGACCACGGTGCGCTGGGTGTCGAGCACGCGCTGGCGGTCGTCTTCCTCGAGGAACTTGACGTCCTCGGTCAACACGCGGTGCGCATGCTTGGCGCCGGCGTATTCCTCCACGAAGCGGCGGATCAGCTCGCGCAGGCGGGCCTCGGGCGCCAGGCCCTGCCGCTCGACGTCGCTCACCAGGTCCTCGAGGCGCGACACGTGGTTCTCCGCGATGCTGACCAGCAGGCTGTACTTGTCGCGGTAGTAGTGATAGAGCAGCGCCTTCGAGAAACCGCAGGCCTCGGCCACCTGGTTCATCGAGGTGGCCGAGTAGCCGCGGTTGGCGAACAGCAGCGCGGCATGCGCGAGGATCATGTCGCGCTGGTCGTCGTATCCGGCAGAACGTCCGCGGGCCATGTCAGTGCTCCACCACGCGACCGCGTGGCCCGTGACGCATGAAACCGGCGCAGCCAAATGCCAGGGATGCCGCGGAACTGGCTTTGCCAGGCCGCCGGAATCGCCCCCCTTGAGGGGGGAGGCACCGCAGGTGCATCGGGGGGTGTTTCATGGCCTTAGCGTTCGTCGAACGAGAGCACCACGCGCTCGGTCAGCGGGTGGGCCTGGCAGGTCAGCACGAAGCCGGCCGCGAGCTCGTTCTTGTCGAGCGCGAAGTTTCGCTCCATGCGGACCTTGCCTTCCATGACCTTGGCACGGCAGGTGCCGCAGACGCCCGAGGTGCACGAGAAAGGCACCTCCATGCCGGCCGCCGAGGCGCAGTCGAGGATGCTGGGCTGGTCTTTTCGGAACTCGATCTCGCGCTGCAGGCCGTCGCGCACGATGACGATCTTCGCCACCTCGGCATCGCCGGGCCGGGCCTCGTGGATCACCGCGCCGACCGGCGCGCCTTCGGGCGCGGCGACGCCGAAGCGCTCGATGTGGATGCGTTCCTCGGGCACGCCGGCGGCCAGCAGCGCGGCCTCGGCCTCGTCGTTCATCTGGAACGGGCCGCAGATGTAGGCATGGTCGATGCTGCCCGCCGGCACCACGCTCGCCAGGAACTCGCCGAGCTTGGCGCGGTCCATGCGGCCCATGTGGAGCGGCGCGTCGGTCGGCTCGCCCGAGAACACGTGATGCAGCACCAGCCGCGTCATGTAGCGGTTCTTGAGGTCCTCGAGTTCTTCCTTGAACATCGTGGACTGCAGCTTGCGGTTGCCGTAGATCAGCGTGAAGCTCGACAGCGGCTCGCGCGCCAGCACGGTCTTCATGATCGACAGGATCGGCGTGATGCCGCTGCCGCCGACGATGCCCACATGCTGGCGCCGCGCCTCGGGCTCGATCGGCACGAAGAAGCGGCCCTGCGGCGCCATCACGCTGATGGTGTCGCCCGGCTGCAGCTTCTCGTTGATCCAGTTCGAGAAGGTGCCGCCCTTGACCTTGCGCACGCCGACGCGCAGTTCGCCGTCGTCGACGCCGGCGCAGATCGAGTACGAGCGGCGCAGGTCTTGCCCCTCGATGTCCTTGCGCAGCGTGAGGTACTGGCCCTGGGTGAAGCCGAAGGCCTCGCGCAGGTCGGCGGGAACGTCGAAGGAGACGATGACGGCTTCGTCGGTGTCGGGCTCGACGGCACGCACGCGCAAGGGATGAAAGATGACACTCATGGGAGGCCCGTCAGATCGGTTTGAAATGTTCGAAGGGTTCGCGGCAGCTCACGCAGCGGTACATCGCCTTGCAGGCGGTCGAGCCGAAGGCCGACAGCCGCTCCGTGTTGCTGCTGCCGCAGCGCGGGCAGGCGATCGCATCGACCCTGCGGCCGAAGAAGCGGATCGGCACCGTGCCGTCGGGTGACGCCGGTCCGGGCGGCGCGATGCCGTAGTCGGTCAGCTTGCGCTTGCCCTCGGCGCTGATCCAGTCGGTGGTCCAGGCCGGTGCGCGCTGCAGCGTGACGTAGGCCGGGCCAAGGCCGGCCTTGTCGATCGCCGCCAGCACGTCGTGCTCGATCACCTCGGTCGCCGGGCAACCCGAATAGGTGGGCGTCAGCACGACCTCGAGCGCATCGCCGTGCGCGATCACGTCGCGCACGATGCCCAGGTCGCGCACCGACAGCGCCGGCACCTCGGGGTCGAGCACGGTGCCGAGCACGTCCCACGCCTGCGCGCGGCGGGTGTCGGCTGCGACGGGCGAAGTCACCACACGCCTCCGGGGAAAGTGCGCTGCAGGTGCTGCATTTCCGCCAGGATGTATCCCATGTGCTCGCTGTGCACGCCGCGCTTGCCGGTGCTGCGGAAGGCCGCTTCCTTGGGTTCGGCCAGTGCCGCTTCGCCGAGGATCGTGCGCATCTCGGCCAGCCACGGCGCCTGCAACTCCGACCAGCGCGGGCCCAGCCCTTCAGAGGCTGCGGCTTCGTCGACCGCGTCCGACTCGAACATCTCGGGCACATAGCGCCAGAGGTCTTCGAGCGCGCGCTCGATGCGCCGGCGCGATTCCTCAGTGCCGTCGCCCAGGCGCACCACCCAGTCGGCCGCATGCTGCTGGTGGTAGCGCGCCTCCTTGACCGCCTTGCCGGCGATGCCCGCGAGTTCGGCGTCGCCGGAGTCGCGCAGCCGCTCCCACAGCAGCTTCATCAGCGTCGCGACCATCGCGTTGCGCAGCACCGTGAAGGCGAAGTCGCCGTGCGGCAGCTCGACCAGCGTGAGGTTGAGGTAGTCCTTCTCGTCGCGCAGGAAGGCCAGCTGGTCCTCGTCGTGGCCCCGTCCCTCGATGCGGCCCGCGTGCGTCAGCACGGCACGGGCCTGGCCGATCAGGTCGAGCGCCATGTTCGACATGGCGATGTCCTCCTCGAGGATCGGCGCGTGGCCGGACCACTCGGAGATCCGCTGGCCGAGGATCAGGCAGGTGTCGCCGAGGCGCAGCAGGTACTGCACGGCCGGCGTGGATTCGATGGCGATGGAGGCTTGCATTTCAGTAGTCCCTGGCGCAGCGCGCCTTGCACAAGAAACCGGCGCGGCCCAGAGCCAGGGATACCGCGGAACTGGCTTTGCCAGGCCGCTGGTATCGCCCCCTTGAGGGGGAGGCGCCGCAGGCGCTTCGGGGGAGTCTCTTCATTTCACATGTGGTCCACGGAACCCGGGAGCTTGTAGAAGGTCGGGTGGCGGTAGACCTTGTCTTCCATCGGATCGAAGTACATGTCCTTGTCGGCCGGGTCGCTGGCGACGATCTGGTCGGAGCGCACCACCCAGACGCTGGTGCCTTCCTGGCGCCGCGTGTAGACGTCGCGCGCCATCTGGATCGCCATCTTCGGGTCAGCCGCGTGCAGGCTGCCGCAGTGCTTGTGGTCGAGGCCCGAGCGGCTGCGCACGAAGACCTCCCAGAGGGGCCATTCGGCGGCGGAGGCGGGTGTGGGGTTCGTCATGGAGTCGTTCCTTGATTCGTTTTCGGTAGGCGGCGCGTCTCAGGCCGCGAGCGGTGTCGGCTGCGCCCGCTTGGCGGCATGGGCGAGCGCGGCGTCGYGCACCCAGGCGCCGTCTTCCCAGGCCTTCACGCGGGCGCCGAGGCGCTCGCGGTTGCAGGGGCCGTCGCCGCCGATGACACGCCAGAACTCGCTCCAGTCGATCGCTCCGTGGTCATGGTGCTGGCGCTCCTCGTTCCACTTC
>NZ_JBFUCI010000139.1:0-14189 GCF_056405335.1 Variovorax sp. P1_H12_2 | reverse complement strand
CGTGGGGATGTCGAATGGGAGACGCGCGTCCTAAGCAGCTTTCATCGCCTGTCCCGCATTGACCTGCCTACGTCGCTTGAAGAGCATGTTGTCTGGTCGCACGCGCACCGCCAGTTTCATGAAGCACTGATCTCAGGCTGTGGGTCCAATTGGACGATGCGCCTTTGCGGACTTCTGTACGACAAGTCGGAGCGCTATCGCAACCTGGCCGCGGTCCGAACCACCCGCGAACGCGCCCGCGAAGCGACGGACGAGCACACGCGCTTGATGCAGTTGGCCATGGCGAGAGATCCGAATGGGGCGTGTGATCTCATCGCTCAGCATTTCCGTGAAACCACGAACACCGTCCTAGCAGAAAGTTTCGAGATCAGCGGGTCATCCACGTCGTCTCGAGGAACTCCAGCAGTGAGGCACCTGCCGGCATGACGGCTGCTCAAAAGGCCGACAACTCAGCTACGCGACCTGTCACCCCGGAGCGAGCCTTCGATGTAGACCAGAACTCCCGGCGCCATCACGATGCGTGCGCCGGCGTCGACACGGAACAAACACTGCCGGTCGCGCAAGCCTGAGTTTTCTGGTATGCACCACCCACCTCGCCGAGCTACGCGAGAATGCTCAGTAGCCAACCGTGGTTCGCGAGCGATGCAACGTCGGTGCAACGATCTCGTCGACAAAGGCAAGCGCAAAGTCGGCACCTGAGATGTACGACTTGCCTTCATCACCGACCACGAGCAGATCGCCCCCTTGCGGTAGTGACCGAGCGCTTGTCCCGGGTTGGAGCTGCCGTAGCCTGCTGCCGGCGTGATGGCAACCCAGTTGAGCTCTGCGGGAGCCTCGTCGCGCAACCAGTCGAATACGCTGGCACAAGGAGCCGCTTCGGCCTTGTACGCTGAAGGGAACTCGGGCGTGTCGATCAGGCGTAGGCCCCCTGGAGCGACCAACGCGCTGCCCGCACCGTTGACATGACCCCAGCGCGACTTCCCGGCGATCACTGCTTTGGCCAGTGCGGGGAGGTGCTCGCTCAGCACCCCATCGGCAGCGCGCATCGCGACCACCACGACGTCGTGTTCGGCCGCAAGCTTGGTTAGCAGCGCATCGTCGGTGACGCTGCCGCGCACATAGGCCACGCCTGGGAGTGCATCCTTCGGTGCAGTTCGCGAGACGGCGGTAACTGCGAGTCCGCGTCGCGTGGCTTCGCGGGCAAGGTTTTGACCCGTGTACCCCGTGCCTCCGAGAATGGCGATTTTCTGGTTCGACATGATGTGGTCCTTTCTGAAGCTTTCCTGGTTGGGAACGGCCCGGAGGCCGAGTTGGTCTTTTCGCGAACAGCCAGCCGCTGCGATTCAGCCAGTACATGCGCGCCCTCTATGCATCGGGCGACAAAGATCGTCTTGTAAGGCACCTGGATCGCAATAGCGGGCGGCGTCCGTTGCCATGGCGCGACCCTCTCATCCGGATTACTTCGCCAACCGGCCACCATTGATGCCAAAATCGGAGCCGGTCACCCAGGTCGCCTCATCCGAGGCGAGGTAGACCGCAGCCCACGCGATGTCGTCCGGCTGGCCAATCCTGCCTGCTGGCAGTGACGCGAGGATGGCCTCCCTGTCCGCACCAACCACCTGACCGGGCGAATGGGTGGTTGCTTCGGTCTCCACCAGGCCGGGTGAGATCGTGTTCGCCCGAATGCCTTTGGATCCGCCTTCCACGGCGAGGGCACGGGTCATCGAGAGCACGGCGCCTTTGCCCGCGGCGTGCGCAATCCACCCGGGGCGACCATTCATCCGGTGGGCGATGGTGGAGGCGAAGTTGATGATCGAAGCCTTCCCCGACCTCTCCAGCAGCGGCCAGGCGTAGTGGCAGGCGAGAAAGACCAGGTCAACTTCTCCGGCAATGGTCGCGCGCCACTGCGTCTCGAAGTCCATCTGCTCCACCGGCGCGAGGCGCGGCGGGATGGCACCGGCGTTCACGAGCACATCGGCCCTGCCGTACTTCGCATCGGCCTGTGCCATCCACTGTCGGACCTGCGCGGGCTGGGTGAGATCGATCGGCAAAAGCGCCTCGATCGGGGTGCCGGCCTGCGCCGCCTGCCGCACCGTGGCCTCGGCCCCCGCCGCATTGATGTCGGTGCCGAAGACCGTCGCGCCTTCCGCCGCAAAGCGAAGCGCGATGCCCTTGCCGATGCCAGCGGCGATGCCGGTGACAAGGGCGACTTTACCCTTCAGTCGATCAGCCATGACCCTGCATCTCCTTCTTTCTCTTTGCGCCCCGCGTCATTTCTTCCACACGAAGTGATCCGAGCGAATCCATCGTGGACCTGAGGCTTGGCTCGCGACCTTCGAGAGTACGAAGCAGTGCCGTGCTTCAGGTCGAAGCCGCCCTCTCCCCCGCCCGGCGCGCCTCGTAGGCCTTCAAGTGCGCGTGGGCCACACGCAGCAGCGACAGACCTTGCGGCGCGCCACCCTGGCCGCGCTGCAGCAAGTCACCGATGATGTGGTCGGCCTCGGTCGGGGCGCTCCGTTCGATGTCCTTGAGCATCGACGCGGTGATCGGCGAGCCGCTGGCCGTCAACGCCGCGCGGGAGCGGGTCACCGCTTCAGGCCGCACCGCATGGCCATTGCGTTCGGCGACATCCATGCACTCGTTCAGCAGCGCGTTGGCCAGGTCAGTGGCGCCGGCGTTCACGACGTCGCCGATGGCCGCACGCATCAGGCAAGTCAGGCCGGCGACGCTGGCGATGAACACCCACTTCTCCCACATGTCCTGCAGGATGGTGGTGCTGACGCGGGCGTCGAACGCAGCGCCGGCGAAGGCCCTTTCCAGCGCCAGGATGCGCGGCGACCGGCTGCCGTCCTGTTCGCCATAGGCCAGCGCATGGGTGTCGTTGAAGTGCCGCACGATGCCGTCTGCATCGAGACCGGCATTGATCATGCAGTAGCCGCCCAGCACTTGGGATTGGCCGAAGCGGGCGGCCAGCCGATCCAGATGGCGCATGCCGTTGAGCAAGGGCAGCACCATGGTGCCCGACCCCACCGCTGGCGCGACCGCGTCCATGGTGGGCTCCAGGTCGTAGGCCTTCCAGCCCAGCAGCACCACGTCAAATGGCGCGGTGATATGCCCGGCCAGCACGTGGGGTGGCACCGGCAGTTGCAGATCGCCCCTGGGGCTCTTCACCACCAGCCCCGTCTGCGCCAGCTGCGCCACGCGGCGCGGCCGCAAGAGGAAGGTCACGTCGCAGCCAGCGGCCAGCAGGCGCGCCCCGAAATAGCCACCGAGCGCGCCCGCACCCACGATCAGAAAACGCATGGCTCGTCCTCTCTCGAAACGTCAGCTTCTCATCTTCAGTGCGTCGAGCACAGCCGTGACGTTCGGTGCCTGGTCGAGCCCCTCCACCGCCGAGATGAGCGCGTCGGCCCAGGCCGGGTCGATCGGATCGATGAGGGCGTGCACCTTGGCAACCACCTCGGCATGGGTCATCGGCTGCACGGCAGAACCTTTGGCGAGCGTCGGGTTCCCGGCGGGCACGGCGATCGTCGTGCCATCGGTGAGCTCGATGTTCAACCGCGGGCCGTCTTCCAGACCGATCGAACTGTCGACATCGAAGGTGATGCGATCGAACACGCTGCGCACCTCGGGTTCGCCAAGGCGTGGCGGCTCGAACTGGTCCAGTCCGGCCTGGCCGCTGACCAGGGCGATACTCACCGCATAGGGCAGGCTGAACTGGGCATCGAAGACGGTCTCGATCGGAAAGACCGAGACCATGTCGTAGGCCGTCTGCCCCGCCGTGATGCCGAAGCGCTTGACCTTGTCGGCCCGCAGGCCGTGGCTGTCCATCAGCCCCAGCACCGTGTCGATCGTCGAGTGGCAACCCCGGCAACAGGCGTAGGGCTTGAGGTAGGAAGAGGCGACATTGAGGTTGACGCCCAGGCCCTCCAGCGCCTTCTCCCGGAATCCGACGCCGCCGTTGTAGGTGGTGAAGAGTCCCCCGAACTGCGACTCGAAGATCCGATGCGGGCCAGTGATGCCGCCCCGGGCGAGCAGCGCCGCGTCCACGCCGGTCTCGCAGGCCTTGCCCGGGTGCAGGCGCTTGGTCATCGCGCCGTCGTCGATGAAGGCCCACACCCCTCCGGTGAAGGAGCCCGCGATGCCCAGCGCATTGGTGAACTGGCCGGCGTCCAGCCCCAGTACCTTGGCCGCGCCTGCCGCAGCGCCGAGGCTGCCCATCGTGCCCGACGAGTGCCAACCCCGGCCGGTGTGCACCGCGAAGCCCCCGACGGCCAGCAGCGAGCGGTATCCGACGTCGTAGCCGGCGATGGTCGCCAGCAGGAAGTCCCGCCCGGAGGAGCCCGCCAGCTCAGCGACTGCAAGGGCCGCCGGAAGCACCGTCGCGCCTGCATGTCCCGAACCACCGCCGTCATCGAAGTCACGAGCGTGTGCCGATGTGCCGTTCGCGAGCGCGGCCTGCGCCAGCGGCAGCCGGTGCGATGTGCCCCACACGGCCGCCCCGGCTCGGGCCCCATTCGCGTCCGTGAGGGCGCGGATGACGCTGGCGGCTTCCGATGTGCGGGCTCCTACGAGGGCGACGGCGAGCGTGTCGAGCACGTGGTCCTTGATGCCGGCGATGTCCGCCGCGGGGATGTCAGCCCAGGTCAGCCCCGACCAGAGTTTGGCGAAGTGCTCGGTCAGGGTGCCGATGCTGTCGGTGTCGTGTGCCATAGGCCCTCCTTCAAGATGCCGGTGAGGGGGTTGACCGGCCACCAGCGGTGTGTCCGATCTCTCGAAGAATGGCCTCGGTGTGCTCTCCCAACCGAGGAACCGCTCCCATTCGTGCTTCCCAGCGATTGCTGCGCCCCGGCGGCAGGAGCGCGGGAATCTCCCCCGCCGGRCTGCCGACGACACGCCAGCGTTCGCGGGCCCGCAACTGGGGATGCTCCCACAGGGCCGCCATGTCGTTGACCGACGCATTGGCGATGCCCGCCCTGTCGAGGCGTTCGAGCACCTCGGCGCGGCTCAGTGACTTGAACTTGCCGAGAATCACCGCGTCCAGCGCCTGCCGGTTCGCACTGCGCCGCGCATTGCTGTCGAAGCGCTCGTCCCGGGCCAGCGGCTCGTCGTCGAGCACCTGCGCACAGAAGGCGCTCCATTCCCGCTCGTTCTGCAGGCCCAGCATCACCGTGCCGCCGTCCCCGGTGGCGAACGGGCCATAGGGGTAGATGCTGGCATGGGAAGCGCCGGCCCGCATCGGCGGCGCAGCGCCATCAAACGCGTAGTACAGCGGATAGCCCATCCATTCGGTCAGCGCTTCCAGCATGGACAAGTCGATGTGCGCCCCCTCGCCGGTCTTGTTCCGCAGCAACAGGGCGGCGAGGATGTTGCTGTAGGCGTACATGCCGGCGGCGATATCGGCAATCGAGTTGCCAGCCTTGCTGGGCGTGCCAGGCGTGCCGGTGATGGAAAGAAAGCCTGCCTCGCTCTGGATCAGCAGGTCATAGGCCTTCTTGTCGCGGTAGGGGCCGTCGTCGCCGTAGCCCGAGATGTCGCAGACGATGAGACGGGGGTGCGCGGCGTGCAGCGAGGCATAATCGAGCCCCATTCGCGCCGTGGCACCCGGGGCCAGGTTCTGCACCAGCACGTCGGCCCGGCCCACCAGGGCCTTCAGGGCCGCCAGGTCCTTCGGGTCCTTGAGGTCCAGGGCCAGGCTTTCCTTGCTGCGATTGGTCCAGACGAAATGCGATGCCTCGCCGCGCACCCGGTGGTCGTACGCGCGGGCGAAGTCGCCCGTCCCGGGCCTCTCGACCTTGATGACGCGCGCACCCAGGTCCGCGAGTTGGCGCGTGCAGAAAGGTGCAGCGATGGCGTGCTCGAGGGACACGACCGTGATGTCTTGCAATGGCAATGGCATGGGGTCTCTCCAACGTTCAGGTGAGGGTCGCGGTGGCCTGCATGGTCAGCCAGCCGTCGTGATCCGCTGCCCACAGAGAGACCGTGCGTCCATCCGCCGACGGCGCGCCATTCAGGCTGAACGCCTTCCCGTCGAAGGTGGGGCGAACCGCCTTGAACTGGAAGCTGGCAATGTCCCGACCCGGCGCCTGCCGCCGTACGAGATCGATCAGCAGCGTGGCGATGAGCGGTCCGTGCACCACCAGCCCGGGGTAGCCCTCGACCTGAGTGACGTACTCGCGGTCGTAGTGGATGCGATGTCCGTTGAAGGTCAGGGCCGAGTAGCGGAACAGGAGCACATCGTCCGGTTCGACCTGGCGCTGCCATGGAGCACCCGTCTCGGCTTGTGTGGGTGCGGGCTCCACATCGCCAGGGCGCTTCGCGTCGCGATAGACGATGTCATGGAACTCGGTGATCGCCTTCTCCGAGCGACCCGCGCGAAAGAGTTCATGGCGCACCTTCACGAACACCAGCCGACCGGTGCGCCCTTCCTTAACCGCTACGTCGTCGATCGTCGACACGCGTCGGACCGGGTCACCGACGCTCAGCGGCGAATGGAACTCGAACTGGCTGCCCGCCCACATCCGGCGCTGCAGCGGCACCGGTGGCAGGAAGCCACCGCGGCGAGCATGGCCGTCCGGCCCCAGTTCGCTCTGACGGTGGGCGGGCAGAAAGTACAGCCAATGCCACAGCAGAGGAAGCGGCATTCCAGCGGTGATATCCAAGTCAGGGTAGTCCAAGGTCGCGTTGAGCGCCCGCACCGGGGCACGCGTGATCTCGTCATCGAGAGTCTCGCTCCTTCCGATCCATTGGCGCAGATGCGAAAGATCTGTGGTTGTATCGCTCATGTACTTCGGTTCCTAATAAAAATCTGCGCCGCTCAAAGAGCCGCCGTACTCGGCCGGGCACCCTCGAAAGCATGCTGAAGCAGTTGACGGATTTCCTCGCGCTGGGCCACTGCAAACGGCCTGGGATTCCAGTACGGGTTGCTGACCGCGATGTCTGCAGCCCGGTCCAGGTCTTTCTCCGCCATTCCGATGTCGCGCAGGGCCACCGGGGCGCCGTTGTTCAGAGCGAGATCGAACAGCCCTTGTGCAGCGTTCGTCGTTCCCAGCGCTCGGGCGATGCGAAGCATCGCCTGGGGCGCCGCCTGCGCGTTGAAGGCCATCGCATGCGGCAGCACCACCGTGTGCACCTCCGCATGGGGCAGGTTGAAGCTGCCGCCCAGCGTATGGCACAGCTTGTGGTGCAGCGCCATGCCTACGTTGCCGAGCACCGTGCCGCACAGCCAGGCGCCGTACAGCGCGTCGCCCCGAGCCTCCACGTTTGCACCATCGGCACGGATTCCCGGTATCGCCTGCGCCAGCGCACGAATCCCCTCCTCGGCCATCAGATCCATCACGGGATTGCTGTCCTGCGCATACAGGCCCTCGGCCGCATGCGCGATGGCGTTCATGGCACTGGTCACGCTCAACGCCACCGGCAGGCTGAGCGTGAGCTCGGGGTCGTAGATCACCGTGCGCGGCAGCACGCGCGGATCGCGCCCGGTCTTCTTCAGGCCCGCCTCGGTGATGCCGTAGATGGGCGTCATCTCGCTGCCGGCGTAGGTCGTGGGAATGGCCAGAATGGGCAAGGCGGACTCCATGGCGATCGCCTTGCCCAGGCCCGTGGTGGAGCCGCCGCCGATGGCGATCGCACAGTCCGCGCCCAGGCGGCGCGCCTCGTCCCTGGCTTCGCGCGCGGTTTCGATGGGGACGTGCATCACCGCGTGCGGGAAGAGGCCCGCGACCCGCGTGCCCAGCCGGTCGGCCACCTGTTGCGCCTGTGCCTGCTGCTCGGGGGTGGACAGCACCAAGGCCCGGCGTGCACCCAGTAGATCGATCTCGCGCTCGAGGTGGCGCAGCGCGCCCGCACCGAAAACGACGCGCGAGGGCTGGCCATGAAAGACGAAGTCCCGCATGGCGACTCAATCCTTCGCCGGTGCCGGATTGAGCACGAAGTCGTATTCCACCAGGTAGGTGCCGTCAGACTGTTGCCTCCAGTCCGCGATCAGCGACTGCCGGACGCCGAACACCGCATCGGAGTCCAGATATTGGTCATCGCTGCGGAACACGTGCGTGATCAGCGTCTCGTAGCCCGGCGCCTTGATCAGGAAGTGCAGGTGGGCCGGCCGCCACGGATGCCGGCCCGTGGCTTCGAGCAGCTTGCCCACGGGCCCGTCGTGCGGGATGGCGTAGGGCACAGCCAGGATGGACTTGAACCAGTACTGCCCGTCACCGTTCGAGTGCACGATGCCTCGGGCCTGGGCATGATCGATCTCGCTGTGCTGCACGTCGTACAGCMCATCCTCGTCCGACTGCCAGACGTCGATGTGCGCGTTGGCGACCACCTCGCCATCAATACCACGCACGGTGCCTCGCACCAGGCAGGGTATGCCACGCGCGCCATTGGAGATGTCCGCACCCAGCTCGTAGTGGGGAGCGCCTTCGACATGGAAGGGGCCAAAGACGGTCGCCTCGGTGCAGCCCTTGGGTTTGTCGTTGTTCTGCGCCACCGTCAGCATCGACAGTCCCAGCACGTCAGACAGCAGAATGAACTCCTGACGCTTGTCGTCGGTGATGTGGCCGCATCGCGTCAAAAACTCGATCCCCTGGAACCACTCTTCCTCCGTCAGCTCCACTTCTCGAGCGAAGTCGTGCAGGTGCTGCACCAGGCTGGTCATGATCCTCTTCAGCCGCGGATTCGTGGTATTGGCGTGACGCGCGAGCACGGCTTGCGTGATCGTGTTCTGGTCCAGATTTCGCATGGTTGTCCTCTATGGTCTGTCCGAAGAATGCGAGCTTTCGGCTCACACCCGCTCCAGGATCACGGCAATGCCCTGACCGACGCYGATGCACATCGTGCACAGCGCGTAGCGGCCGCCGCTTGCGTGCAGCTGGCTGACCGCCGTCGTCGCCAACCGCGCCCCACTGGCACCCAGCGGATGCCCCAGGGCGATGGCACCCCCGTTGGGGTTGACGCGTGGATCGTCATCGGCCAAGCCCAGATCGCGCAGCACCGCTAGACCTTGCGCCGCGAACGCCTCGTTCAGCTCGATCACGTCGAGCTGCGCCAAGGACAGGCCCGTGAGTTCCAGCACCTTGCGCGTGGCCGGCGCCGGTCCAATGCCCATGATGCGTGGCGGTACGCCGGCGGTCGCCATCCCAACCACACGCGCGCGCGGCGTCAGTCCGTGGCGGGCCGCGGCCTGTTCGCTGGCCAGCAGCAGAGCGCAGGCGCCATCGTTCACACCGCTGGAGTTGCCTGCTGTCACGGTTCCATCCGGCCTTCTTGAGCTTGGCGAGGGCGTCCAGGCTGGTCTCGCGCGGATGCTCGTCCCGGTCCACCGTGACGGGCACGCCCCTCTTCTGCTGGACAACAACCGGCGTGATATCGCCGGCAAAAAATCCGGTCGACCATGCGGCGGCTGCGTTGCTCTGGCTGGCTTGGGCCATGCGGTCCTGAGCCGCGCGCTCGATCTTGAAGCCAAGGGCCACCGCTTCAGCCGTCTCGGGCATGGAGTCGACGCCGTAGCGCTCCGCCATCAACGGATTGACAAAGCGCCAGCCGATCGTGGTGTCGTACACCGCAGTGCTGCGGCTGAAGAGACTCTCCGCCTTGGGAATGACAAAGGGAGCCCGGCTCATGCTCTCCACACCGCCCGCGATCATGATTTCTGCCTCGCCGGCGCGTATGGCACGTGCCGCCGATCCGACGGCATCCAACCCCGATCCGCAAAGCCGGTTGGCCGTGCTCCCCGGCACCTCCAGCGGCAGACCGGCGAGCAACGCGCTCATGCGCGCGATGTTGCGGTTGTCCTCGCCGGCCTGATTGGCGCAGCCGTAGATCACGTCGGTGACCGCCGCCCAGTCCACCCGCCGGTTGCGCTCCATCAACGCCTTGATCGGCACCGCTCCGAGGTCGTCTGCACGCACGCCGCTTAGCGCACCGCCGTATCGGCCGAACGGCGTGCGAAGTGCGTCGCAAATGTAGGCATGCCTCATGGCGCCTCCCCCTGTGGGCCGCGCCGGGCGAACAGGCAGTCCCACCAGGCGCTCGAGCTCGGCGAGGTCCAGTCCGGCGACCAAGTCGATCAGCTGCAGCCCTTCGGGCTTGCATTCGAGGGTGGCCAGGTCGGAGTAGAACCGCTTGACGCAGCCGATGCCCGTCAACGGATAGGTACAGCGCTCGACCACCTTGCTCTGTCCCTGCTTGGTGAGCAGGTCCATCATCACCCAGGTTTGCTTGGCGCCGATAGCGAGGTCCATCGCGCCGCCCACGGCCGGGATGCTGCCGGGCTCGCCCGTGCTCCAGTTGGCCAGGTCGCCCGTGGCCGAGACCTGGAAGGCCCCGAGCACGCAGATGTCGAGGTGGCCTCCGCGCATCATGCCGAAGCAGTCGGCGTGGTGGAAGAACGCGCCACCGGCGAGTAGCGTCACCGGCTGCTTGCCAGCGTTGATCAGGTCGTAGTCCTCCAGTCCCGCGGCCGGCGCCGGGCCCATGCCCAGGATGCCGTTCTCGCTGTGCAGGATCACCTCGATTCCCGGTGGCAGGTGGTTGGCCACCAGCGTAGGCTGGCCGATGCCGAGATTGACGTAGGCGCCGTCGTGGGTGTCTTGCGCCACGCGTTTCGCGAGCTCGTCCTTGGTTCTGCGGGTGTAGGTGCTCATGCGGCCTCCTTGAAGCCGCCGGCCTGCGTGGCCACGCGCGGAATCTGCACGAGGGCACTCACGTGGATGCCCGGGGTGACGATGGTCTCGGGGTCGAGCGTGCCGAGCTCGGCGATCTCGCACACGCTGGCCACGGTGCGCTTCGCGGCGGTGGCCATCACCGGGCCGAAGTTGCGCGGCCTTGCGGCAGGTGAGGTTGCCCCAGCGGTCGCCGCGCTCGGCCTTGATGAGCGCCACGTCGCCGTGGATCGGGTACTCCAACAAATAGGGCCGGCCGTTGATGACGCGCGTTTCCTTGGGCGAACCATCGGCGTTCATCGCGAGTTCGGTGCCGAAACCGGTGGGCGTGAAGAAGGCACCCGCGCCCGCGGCGCGCAGCCTCTCGGCCAGGTTGCCCTGCGGCACCAGTTCGAGTTCAAGCTGCCCGCTTCGGTACAGGCCGTCGAACACATGGCTGTCGGCCTGGCGCGGGAAGCTGCAGATGATCTTGCGCACGCGCCCGGCCTTGAGCAGCGCGGCCAGGCCGTGGTCGCCGTTGCCGGCGTTGTTGTTCACCACGGTGAGGTCGCGCGCGCCTTGCTCGATCAGGCCGTCGATGAGTTCGTTGGGAATGCCGGCAGTGCCGAAGCCGCCGATCAGCACGGTCGATCCATCGCGAAAATGCCTGAAAGTGCGTCGCCGACGGTCATCGCAATCTTGTCGATCATCCGAGGCTCCTGACAACTCCGACCAACGCCAGCGCCTCAGCCGGCCGACCGCGCCCGCTGTGCCCACGCACCAGGTTCAGCGGCAAACGATCAGGCTCCACCCTGTACCCGCCTTGAAAGCCAGTCGCGCAGGCTTGCCGCCACCATCTCCGGAACCTCGACGGTCGAGAGGTGCCCGCACGGGAAGATGTCCAGCTCCGCGCCTGGGACAGCTCGCGCGATCTCATTGGCCAGGCTTGGCGCTGAAATGCGGTCCTCGTCGCCCGCGATCACGAGCGTCGGCACCGCGATTTGCCGCAACTCACCGCGTCGATCACGACGAGCCAGCACGGCCCGCTGCTGCCGCAAGTAGCCATCTCGGCCCAGCGTGCGAACCATGGCCGCAGCGATAGGCACGATGTCCGCCTTGCCCGCGGCGACGGTTTCCGCGAGCTTGTCCGCGACGGTCTCAAACAGGCCTCGCTTGGCGTCTTCCAGCAAAGCGGTGGATCGCTGCACCTGAAGCTCGGATGCGGGCCTCGCATTGGTGTTCAGAAGCGCGAGACCCGCCAGGCGGGGATCCCCGCGCAGCGCGACTTCGAGTGCCACATACCCGCCCATCGAAATGCCGGCGATCGCGAATCGGGCAGGAGCCTGCGCCAGGATCTCGTCTGCGAACTCAGTGAGGGACTCGCCACTGCAGCGGGCGACGAGGGGCTCGACGACGTCGGAAAGCCGGTCGATGACGGGCTGCCATAGGCGGCTGTCGGACGCCATTCCAGGAACGAAGATAACCGGTAGCTTGCTCAAGAGATGTCTCCATGTGATGCCCAGGCCTGGACCCCCAGCGGCTCACCGTCGGTGAACGGCAGGCGACCTCCAGAGGTGATGGCCTGGACCGGAAAGAAAAGCTCCAAACGACGTCGCAGCGCGGTGCTACCTGAGCGGAGCCAGCGGCTCGGAGCTCATCCGGGACGTCAACATCAAGCGTTCTACCAGCGCGGCCTTGTCGGCGCCAAGCTTTCGGAGCTTCGCCATGTCGGCCGCACGCTGCACCGGATCGCTGGTGTCGAAGATGATGCGCTTGTTCTCGGTTGCCGCCGGGGAGACGACCTCCAGGAAGACGCGGCGACGGTCCTCCGCATACTTGTCAAGCACCTCGTCGCCCGCACGACCTTGAGCCACGGCGGCGAGAGCCTTGTAAAGCGCGTATACATCGAACAACCCACCGACGAGGCCGTAGCCACCGCTGGGATTAGTGGCGTGTGCTGCGTCGCCCGCGAGCAGCACCCGTCCCACCCGAAACTTCGTGGCCACTCGCTGATGCATGCGATAGGGTGAGTAGGCGTCCAGCTTGTAATCCTTCGCCTGTGGCACGATCACCTCCAAGAACTTCTTCATGCGCTCCGGGATGCTCTCCTCGGGCAACTCCAAGTCCTCGCTGTAGGTGCACCGCCAGAGATCGTTTCGATCCAGCTTGGCGATGATGGCCCCATAGGTGGAATCGATCAGGAACGTCGATCGCGCAAAGCCGTACTTGGAAAAGTCGAGGTAGAGATTCGCAGCGACAAAGCGCTTCGGCCAGGTGATGCCTTCGAACTCCAGCCCCAGCTTGGTTCGAACCATGCTGCCGGCACCATCGGCGCCCACAAGCCAGCCACTGCGGAATTCGAGTTCTCCGGCGGGGCCCACCGCTTGCACCACCACGCCTTCGGCATCCTGCTTGATGTCATTGACGTTGACGCCCCAGTGAACCTTCACGTTCGGATAGGCAGCGAGTTTGCGAAGCGCAATCTCCGCGAGCCGATCCTGACCGAGGTGAAGGTTGTAAGGGAACTTCGCTCGCCCTTCCAACACGTCCAGGCTGTATTCGATTCGCTCGCCGGTCGCGAACTCGATGTAGCAGTAGTCCTGTTTCGAGAAGCCAACCTGAAGGGCATCTTCCAGCAAGCCCAACTCCGACAGTCCCTCGAGGCAAGACCAGTGGTACACGATCGCTCGCGGTGAAGCGATGATGCTCTTGCCTCGCTCCAACACATTGACGGCAATCCCGGACTTGGCCAATCCGAGCGCAGTGATGAGCCCGACGGGGCCAGCGCCGACAACGGTGACGGTCTCTGCAAGAGCCATGGTCATTTTTCCTCGATTCGTTGGGATGACCCTTATTCTGCAAAGTTATGTCTTCTGGAAAAATGACCTGAGCACAGAACAGATGTTCCGGGATTGAATGAATGAGGTTTCTCGGCGCGATCTCCCAGGCCTCACTCAGGACGTGCGCTAGCCAAACATCGAGGTGATCGCGCGGTGGGATTCCTCGTTGACAGGCAGGTAGACCACCACCGTGACACCAGGGACGAGCTCGGGGCGAAGTGGCACGCGATCGAGCTTGAACCGCCCTCCCACGGGATGATTGATCTCCAACGGATACGGTGCTGCTTCGGTGATGCGATACCGCCCCCACAGTTCTCCGAACTCCCGGCTCTTCGCCTGCAGCTCGCGCACCAGCTCCGACGATTGCTCGTCCTCCGGATTGCGACTGCGATCATCCCGAAAGCGCGCAACGACTTGTTCGACGATCAAGTCGTAGTTTTCGGTTATCGACCGATAGCCTGGTTCCAAGAACAGCATCCTGAGCACATTGCGGCGCTCGGGAACCACGGAAAAACCCCAAATCTTGCCGTAGGGTGCGTTGCTGGCCAGGATGTCCCAGCGAGTATTCCGGATGTACGCTGGCCGATCGTGCAACGAGTTGATCATGTCGATCAGCGAGTTTGGAACGGCCGTGACGACCTTCTCGACCAAATGGGTCTGCGGACGGGCCAGCCGGAACAAGTACGCATGTTGATCCGGGTTCAGA
>NZ_JBFUCI010000138.1:0-14209 GCF_056405335.1 Variovorax sp. P1_H12_2 | reverse complement strand
CACGTGGATCGCGACCTCGCCGCGGCGCGAGCGCACGGTGATCACGTCGCCGGGCACCAGGCCCAGCGCCTGCAGGTCGCCCTGGTTCATCGAGGCCGTGGCCATCGGCTCCAGCGCGTCGAGCACGCTGGCGCGGCGGGTCATGCTGCCGGTGTGCCAGTGCTCCAGCTGGCGCCCGGTGATCAGCACGAAGGGATAGTCGGCATCGGGCCGCTCGGCGGCCGGAATGATGTCCGCCGGCACCAGCTTGACCCGGCCGTCCGCGGTCGGAAAGCTGTCGACAAACACGATCGGCTGGCCCGGATCGTCGGCGTCGAGGCAGGGATAGGTCACGCTCGACTCGCGCTGCAGCCGCTCCCAGCTGATGCCGCTGATGGCGGCATGCATCGCCTGGCGCATTTCCTCGTAGACGGCGGCAACGCCGGATTCCTCGCCTTCGTAGCGCCAATCCAGGTCCATGCGCTGCGCGATCTGCTGGATGATCCAGAGGTCGGGCATTGCATCGCCGGGCGGGTTCAGCGCCCGCTGGCCGAGCTGGACCATGCGGTCGGTGTTGCTCACGGTGCCGGTCTTCTCGGGCCAGGCACTGGCCGGCAGCACGACGTCGGCCAGCCAGGCGGTCTCGGTCATGAAGATGTCCTGCACCACCAGGTGTTCCAGGCTCGCCAGCGCATGCCGCGCATGGTTCAGGTCGGGGTCGCTCATGGCCGGGTTCTCGCCCATGATGTACATGCCGCGAATCTTGTGCGGGTCATCGTCGGGCGCCAGCGCCTTGTGCATGATCTCGACCACCGTGTAGCCCGGCGCCGCATCGAGCGGCTGGCCCCAGAAGTCCTCGAACCACGCATGCGCGGCCGCGTTGTCGACCCGCTGGTAGTTGGGGAACATCATCGGGATCAGCCCCGCGTCGCTCGCGCCCTGCACGTTGTTCTGGCCGCGCAGCGGATGCAGGCCGGAGCCGGGCTTGCCGATCTGGCCGGTGACGCTGACCAGCGCGATCAGGCAGCGCGCATTGTCGGTGCCGTGCACGTGCTGGCTCACCCCCATGCCCCACAGCACCATCGCGCCCTTGGCGCTGGCGAAGGCGCGCGCGACTTCGCGCAGCGTCTCGGCCGGCACGCCGCAGATCGGCGCCATCGCCTCCGGGCTGTAGCCCTTGACGTTCTCGCGCAGGGCCTCGAAATTGCTGACGCGGGTACGGATGAATTCCTGGTCCACCAGGCCTTCGTCGATCACCGCATGGATCAGCGCATTGAGCATCGCGACATCGGTGTCGGCCTTGAACTGCAGCGTGCGCCAGGCATGCTTGCCGAGGTCGGTGCGGCGCGGATCGGCCAGCACGATCTTCGCCCCGCGCTTGGCGGCATTCTTCATCCAGGTCGCGGCCACCGGGTGGTTCGCGGTCGGGTTGGAGCCGATGACGAAGATCAGCTCCGCATGCTCGACGTCGTAGACGGGGTTGCTCACCGCACCGGAGCCCACGCCTTCCAGCAGCGCCGCCACGCTCGACGCATGGCACAGCCGCGTGCAGTGGTCGACGTTGTTGCTTCCGAATCCGGTGCGCACCAGTTTCTGGAACAGGTAGGCCTCCTCGTTGCTGCCCTTGGCGGAGCCGAAACCGGCCAGGGCCTTCTTGCCGTGCGTGTCGCGCAGGCTCTTGAGCTTGCCGGCCGTGAAGGCAAGCGCCTCCTCCCAGCTGGCCTCGCGGAAGGCCTCGCTCCAGTCGCCGGGCCGCGGTGCCTCGTCGAAGTGCTTGGGCACGCCGGGCTTGCGGATCAGCGGCTTCGTCAGGCGCTGCGGATGGTGCGCGTAGTCGAAGCCGAAACGGCCCTTGACGCACAGGCGGCCATGGTTGGCGGGGCCATCGCGGCCGTCGACGCTGACAATCTTCTCGTCCTTGACGTTGTAGGTGAGCAGGCAGCCGACGCCGCAGAACGGGCACACCGAATCGACCTTGCGGTCGACCTGCTGCGAGCCGATGTGGCTCTTGGGCATCAGGGCGCCGGTCGGGCAGGCCTGAACGCATTCGCCGCAGGCCACGCAGGTGCTGTCGCCCATCGGATCGTCAAGGTCGAAGACGATCTTCGAATGCTCGCCGCGCATCGCGTAGCCGATGACGTCGTTGACCTGCTCCTCGCGGCAGGCGCGCACGCAGCGGTTGCACTGGATGCAGGCGTCGAGGTTGACCGCCATCGCGGGATGCGAGACGTCGGTCGCGGGCTGTTCGCGGCGCAGGGCCTTGAGCTTAGGGCGCACGGCGACATCGAGCCGGGCCGCCCATTCGCTCAGCTCGCCGTGCGGGCGGGCGGCATCGTCGCCGATCCACTTGTAGCCTTCGTCGGGCATGTCGGACAGCAGCATCTCGACCACCATCTTCTGACTCTTCAGCGCCCGCTCGCTGGTGGCCTGCACCTTCATGCCGGCGGTCACGCTGCGGCAGCAGCTCGGCGCCAGCGTGCGCTCGCCCTCGACCTCGACCACGCAGGCGCGGCAGTTGCCGTCGGGGCGCAGGCCGTCGGTGTAGCAGAGATGCGGAATCTCGACGCCGTGACGTTCGGCGGCCTTGAAGATGGTCTCGCCCTCGAAGGCCTCGATGGCGCGGCCGTCGAGCGTGAACGCCACCGTCTGCGGCATCAGTTCGGCGAGCTTCGAAGGCGCGTTCATGCGATCTCCTGCGGGAAGTAGTTCTGGATGCTGCGGATCGGATTCGGCGCCGCCTGGCCGAGGCCGCAGATCGACGCATCGCCCATCACCTGCGCCAGGTCTTCGAGGGTGGCGTTGTCCCAGGCCGGCGCCTGCATCAGCGCCGCCGCCTTGGCGGTGCCCACGCGGCACGGCGTGCACTGGCCGCAGCTCTCGTGCTGGAAGAAGCGCATCACGTTGAGCGCCGCGTCGCGCGCGCGGTCGTGCTGGCTCAGCACCATCACGGCCGCCGAGCCGATGAAGCAGCCGTGCGGCTGGAGGGTGTCGAAGTCGAGCGGGATATCGTCCATGCGGGCCGGCAGGATGCCGCCCGATGCGCCGCCCGGCAGGTAGGCGTGCAGCGTATGGCCGTCGAGCATCCCGCCGCAGTATTCGTCGATCAGCTCCCGCACCGTGATGCCCGCCGGCGCGAGCTTGACGCCCGGGTGCTTCACGCGCCCGCTGACGCTGAAGCTGCGCAGCCCACGGCGCCCATGGCGGCCGAAGCCGGTCCACCATTGCGGGCCGCGCTCGACGATGTCGCGCACCCAGTAGAGGGTCTCGAAGTTGTGTTCCAGCGTCGGCCGGCCGAACAGGCCAACCTGCGCGATATAGGGCGGCCGCATGCGCGGTTCGCCGCGCTTGCCCTCGATGCTCTCGATCATCGCGGACTCCTCGCCGCAGATGTAGGCGCCGGCGCCGCGCCGCAGTTCGATGCGCGGCAGCTCGCAGGGCGGATCGGCGCGCAGCGCGGCGAGCTCGGCCTGGAGCAGCGCGCGGCAGTCGTGGTATTCGTCCCGCAGGTAGATGTAGCAGGCCTCGACGCCGGTGATCTGTGCCGCCACCAGCAGGCCTTCGAGGAAGCGGTGCGGATCGCGTTCGAGATAGCAGCGGTCCTTGAAGGTGCCGGGCTCGCCCTCGTCGAGGTTCACCGCCATGAGCCGGGGGGCGGGCTGGTCGCGCACGATGCGCCATTTGCGGCCGGCCGGGAAGCCGGCGCCGCCGAGGCCGCGCAGGCCCGAATCCTCGAGCGCCTGGAGCACCGCTTCGGCGTCTTGCTCGCCGTTGGCCAGCGCGGCCGCCAGCGCATAGCCGCCGTGCGCCCGGTAGGTCCGGTAGTCGGTGAAGGGCGGCCGGGCCTCGACCGCCTCGGACGGCGCAGAGATGCTCTTCTCCGCCAGATCGGCGGGGACGAAATGGGTGTGGCGCGCAGTGGCCGGCCCGGGCCCGGAGGCCACCGCCTGCAGCACCTTCTCGACGCTCGCCAGCGGCACCGCCTGCTGGTGCACCGCCACGGCCGGCGCCTGCTCGCAGCGGCCGATGCAGGGCGCCGCGATCACGCGGACGTCGTCGCGGCCGGCCGCGCCCAGCAGGGCGGGCAGGCGCTCGATCAGCGATTGCGCGCCGGCCAGCTCGCAGGCCAGGCCGTCGCACACGCGCACCGTGAGCCCGGGCGCCTGCGCGTCGCCGCGCACGATCTCGAAGTGGTGGTAGAAGGTCGCGACCTCGTACACCTCGGCCATCGGGATGCCGGTCAGCGAGGCGAGGGCCACCAGGTGATGGTCGTGCAGGCAGCCGTGGGCGTCATTGAGCAGGTGCAACTGCTCGATCAGCAGGTCGCGCCGGTAGCCGRCCAGCGGGCGCGGGCCGATCAGCGCGCGCACCTCGGCCAGTGCGTTCTCCTCGGGCTGCCGCCCCTTGAGCTTGCTCTTGCGGCGGATGCGCTCGCGCAACTGGTCGGGCGTGGCGAGCGGGATGGCCTCGATCTTGTTCTGGGTGCCTGGGTGATTCATTGCCTCGGCGGTCTCATGGGGATGTCGTGCCGCGCGAATCGGCGGCCTCCCCGACTGTCGGCCGCCCGGGCGCGCTTGGCAAATTGAATCCGCACATGGAGTGATTCAATAAAGAAATGAAACGCCGGACGGTCCGCCGCCCCCCAGGATCAGCCGCGCAAGGCGCCGCTGTGGGCCCCGACTTCGCGCTCCCAGTCCGGACTCTGGAGCAGCGCCAGCGCCGCCTCCAGCGCGCGCGAGGGCCGTACCGCCGTCTGCGTCATGAAGCCGATCGGCGTCAGCACCTCGGGCGCCACCAGCGGCAGCGCCTCGAAATGGCCCTGGCCCCTCACCGCATCCACCATCGCGCCCGGCAGCACGGCGCAGACCCGGCCGGACAGGACACTCAGCGCCAGGGTCAGCACCGAGTTGGTCTCGATGGCGGGCGACACGGCCGCGCCGGCCGCCTTGAAGGCCTGGTCGACGATCGAGCGGTTGTGCATTTCCGGCGTCAGCAGGCACAGCGGCAGCTCGGCTGCCCGGGCCCACCCGATCGGTTCGCCGATCTGCAACGCCTCGGCGCCGCTGCGCTCGGCGCGGCGCAACAGGAAGTAGTGCTCGACGCTCTGCGGCCAGGCCGTGAGCTTGACTTCGCGCGGATGCATGCGCTCGGTGTAGCCCAGCGCCATGTCGAGCGACAGGTTCTCCAGCCCCGTCTCGAGCTCGAGCGAACTCATCGACAGGACGGTCGGCACGATGCCGGGATGGCGCGCCTGCAGCTGGGCCGCGAAACGGGCCAGCAGCGGGATGGCGGTGGGCACGGCCGCCATTCGCAGGCTGCCGCGCGGAAAGCCTTCCTCGCTCTTCAGCAGTTGCTGCAGGACCTCGTTCTCGTGCAGCATCCGGTGCGCCGCCGCCAGCACCGCCTCACCCTCGTGCGTGAGCCCGGCGTAGGTGCGGCCGCGCTTGACCACCACGACGCCGAACTCCGCCTCGAGCGCACGCAGCGCGTTGGACAGTGCCGGCTGCGTGATGTGGCAGGCCTGGGCCGCGCGGCCGAAATGACGGTGCTCCTCGAGCGCGACCAGGTAGCGCATCGAGGCGAGCAAATTCATGGGGCCCCCACGCTCGGCACTGCGTGTCCTCGCTGCCCCCCGAGGGGGCCGCAGGCCGCCTTGGGGCGGCCCGGCGCCGGCCTGGTCGCCCCCACGCTCGGCACTGCGTGTCCTCGCTGCCCCCCAAGGGGGTAGCTGCAGGCCGCCCGTCCGTGCGAAGCGCGGACTTCGCCGCGCTGACGGCCCGGCGCCGGCCTGGTCGCCCCCGACATCTATGTGTTCTTACTGACGGTGATGGTCGGGAACTTGGCCGAGAAGTCCTTGGCCTTCTCGGCGATGCCCACCGCCACCCGGCGCGCGACCGTCTTGTAGATGCCGGCCACCTCGCCGTCGGGGTCGGCCACCACGGTGGGCTTGCCGCTGTCGGCCTGGAGCCGGATGTTGATGTCCAGCGGCAGCGCGCCGAGGTAGTCCATCTGGTACTGCTCGGCCATCTTGCGGCCGCCATCGGCGCCAAAGATGTGCTCCACGTGGCCGCAGTTCGAACACACGTGCACCGCCATGTTCTCGACGATGCCGAGGATCGGCACGCCGACCTTCTCGAACATCTTGATGCCCTTGCGGGCATCGAGCAGCGCGATGTCCTGCGGCGTGGTGACGATCACGGCGCCGGTCATCGGCACCCGCTGCGACAGCGTCAGCTGGATGTCGCCGGTGCCCGGCGGCATGTCGACGATCAGGTAGTCCAGGTCCTTCCAGTTGGTCTGGCGCAGCAGCTGCTCCAGCGCCTGGGTGGCCATCGGGCCGCGCCAGATCATGGCCTCGTCGGGGTCGACCAGGAAGCCGATCGACATCACCTGCACGCCGTGGTTCGAAAGCGGCTCCATGGTCTTGCCGTCGTCGCTCTCGGGACGGCCCTGGATGCCCAGCATCATGGGCTGGCTCGGGCCGTAGATGTCGGCGTCGAGCAGGCCGACGCTGGCGCCCTCGGCGGCCAGCGCCAGCGCCAGGTTGGCCGCGGTCGTGCTCTTGCCGACGCCGCCCTTGCCCGAGGCCACCGCGATGATGTTCTTGACGTTGGGCATCAACTGCACGCCGCGCTGCACCGCGTGGCTGATGACCTTGGTCGCGATGTTGACCGAGACGTTCTCCACCCCCGGCACCGTCTTGGCGGCGGCCACCAGCGCACGCCGCATGGCGGGCATCTGGCTCTTGGCCGGGTAGCCCAGCTCGATGTCGAACGAGACCTCGCCCTCGTGGATCTGCAGGTTCTTCAGCGCCCGGGTGCTGATGAAATCCTTGCCGGTGTTGGGGTCGAGGACGGCCTTGAGGGCCTCCGCGAGCGCCTCTTTCGTAACTGCCATTGATCACTCCTGAATGGCGGGTAGTCTAGTGCGGCGCCAGGAAAGCCGAAGGCCGCACGCCCTTGACCCTTCCAGCGCGACCGGTTCGGCACCTCGCCGCGGCAGGACGGGTACGCTCGACGGCCATGCCGTCGCCCCGTCCCGCTCCCATCCCCGCCACCGGCCTGGTGCTGACCGGCGGCGGCGCGCGTGCCGCCTACCAGGTCGGTGTGCTCCAGGCCCTGGCCAGGCTGCGCCGCGCGGCCGGGGCCCGGGCCAAGGGCAATCCGTTCCGGATCATCACCGGCACCTCGGCCGGCGCGATCAACGCGGCCGCTCTGGCCTGCGGCACCGACGACTTCGATGCCACGGTGCGCAGGATCGCGCAGGCGTGGTCCGGGATCGAGCCCGGGCGGGTCTACCGCGCCGACGCCTTGACGGCGCTGCGCAGCGATGCGCCGTGGGCGCGACTGCTGTCGGCCGGCTGGCTGGTCGCACGCTGGCGGCGCAGCGGCCTGCGTTCGTTTCTCGACAACGAACCGCTGCGCGCGCTGCTCGCGCAGATGGTGCCGCTGGACCGGCTCGCCGGACTGATGTCGCAGGGCCACCTCGATGCGCTGGCGGTCACGGCATCGAGCTACGGTTCGGGCGAGCACGTGACCTTCTATCAGGCAGGTCCGCAGCAGCAGCCGTGGGTCCGGTCCCATCGACGCGCCGCGCCCGTGCGCATCGCGCACGAGCATCTGCTGGCGTCGTCGGCGATTCCGTTCGTCTTTCCGGCCACGCCGCTGGACGTCGACGGCCACGTCGAATACTTCGGCGACGGCTCCATGCGCCAATCCGCGCCGCTGGCCGCCGCCATCCACCTGGGCGCCAGGCGCATCCTCGCTGTCGGCGCCGGTCGCATGCAGGAACCGGCCTACGCGCTGGCACCCAATGCGCTGAGCGGCTACCCGTCGCTGGCGCAGATCGCCGGCCACGCGCTGTCGAGCATCTTCCTCGACTCGCTGACCGCCGACGTGGAGCGCCTGCGCCGCATCAACCAGACGCTGGCGCTGGTCCCGCCGGAAGCGCGCGGCGCCACCTCGCTGAAGCATGTGGACCTGCTGCTGATCGCGCCGTCGCAGCGCATCGACCTGATCGCCGCGCGCCATGCCCAGGCGCTGCCGGCCGCCGTCCGCGGCCTGCTGGGCCAACCGGCGGTGCCGGCCGAGACGGCCGCCCTGAAGGGTTCGGCGCTCGCCAGCTACCTGCTGTTCGAGTCGGCCTTCACGCGCGAGCTGATGGCACTGGGGCGGCATGACACCTTCAATCAGCGCGACGCGGTGTGCAGCTTCCTGGGCTGGCGCCGCACCGCCTGAAGGCCGGGACGACCTCGACGCTTCGCCGTCAGGCCGCATCGTCCAGCCGCTTCACCATGCGAACCGCGTCCTCCACGTCTTCGTAGTAGCCGGGGCTCGACCCGTACTCCACGAAGCCGTGCCGGCGATAGAAGGATTTCGCCGGGGCATTCCCGGCCCTGGCCTCGAGCCGTATGGCGCGCATGCCGGCGACGACGGCGGTGGCTTCGAGCCATGCCAGCAGGGCGGCGCCCAGGCCGGCCCGGCGTTGCGAGGCGTCGACCGCGAAGAGCACGATGTGGGCCTCGTCGTCCCCGTACTGCATGATCGCGAAGCCGATGAGCACGCCTTCGCGCCGGGCCACCGCCACGTTGGTGGCCGGGTCCCGGATGGCGCGCAGCACGCGCCGCTCGGTCCAGCGCCACGAGAGGCCGCGCTCGATGGCGTCCCGCGACAACGCCGCGATCGCCGGCGCGTCGGACGCCCGGGCCAGGGAGATTTCGTAGGCGGCGATCACGGGGAACTCGGGTTGGCGGGACGACTATAGCCCCGCCACCTAAAATGCCGGGTCCCCCGCTGGCCCAGCCGCCGGCCGCAGTCCGTTCCAGCCCGTTTCTCCCTCGTCCCGAAAGCGCCCCCGCGATGTCCCAGCGCAAACTGTTCGTCACCACCGCCCTGCCCTACGCCAACGGCAAGTTCCACGTCGGCCACATCATGGAATACATCCAGGCCGACATCTGGGTGCGCTTCCAGCGCATGCAGGGCCACATGGTGCATTTCGTGGGTGCCGACGACGCGCACGGCGCGCCGATCATGATCGCGGCCGAAAAGGCCGGCAAGACGCCGCAGGAATTCGTCGGCGAGATCGCCGCCGGCCGCAAGGAATACCTCGACGGCTTCCACATCCGCTTCGACAACTGGCACTCCACAGACAGCAGCGAGAACACCGAACTCGCGCAAGGCATCTACCGCAAGCTGAAGGCCGGCGGCATGGTCGCCACGCGCACCATCGAGCAGTTCTACGACCCCGTCAAGGGCATGTTCCTGCCCGACCGCTACATCAAGGGCGAGTGCGCGGTGTGCCACGCGAAGGACCAGTACGGCGACGCCTGCGAGGTGTGCAGCAGCGTCTATTCGCCGACCGAGCTGATCAACCCCTACTCGACGCTCACCGGCGCCACGCCCGAGCTGCGCAGCTCCGAGCATTTCTTCTTCAAGCTGTCCGACCCGAAGGTGGTCGACTTCCTCAAGTCCTGGACCCAGGACGGCAAGCTGCAGCCCGAGATGGCGAAGAAGGCCAGCGAGTGGTTCGAGGCCGGCATGGCCGACTGGGACATCTCGCGGGAAGCGCCGTATTTCGGCATCGAGATTCCCGACGCGCCGGGCAAGTACTTCTACGTCTGGCTCGACGCGCCGGTGGGCTACCTGGCGAGCCTGAAGAACCACTTCGACAAGGGCCAGGCGGCGAACCACTGGCACGAGGCCTCGCGCACCGCGCAGAGCTTCGAGGACTTCGTCGCCGACCCGGCGGTGGAGCAGGTGCACTTCATCGGCAAGGACATCGTCTACTTCCACACGCTGTTCTGGCCCGCGATGCTGCAGTTCAGCGGCCGCAAGACGCCGAGCCAGGTCAACGTGCACGGCTTCATCACGGTCTCGGGCGAGAAGATGAGCAAGAGCCGCGGCACCGGCATCGACCCGCTGAAGTACCTGTCGATCGGCATGAACCCCGAATGGCTGCGCTACTACATCGCGGCCAAGCTCAATGCCAAGGTGGAGGATGTCGACTTCACGGCCGAGGACTTCATGGCTCGCGTGAACGCCGACCTGATCGGCAAGTACATCAACATCGCGAGCCGCGCCGCGGGCTTCGTCGCCAAGCGCTTCGCTGGCCAATTGGGCACGGTGTCGGCCGACGGCGCCGCCCTGCTGGCCACGCTGCAGGCCGCAGCGGCGCCGATGCAGGCGCTCTACGACAGCCGCGACTTCGCGCGCGCGCTGCGCGAGATCATGCTCCTGGCCGACAAGGTCAACGAGTACGTCGACCAGAACAAGCCCTGGGAACTCGCCAAGAAGGAAGGCATGGAAGCCCGCCTGCACGATGTCTGCACGGCCTGCATCGAGGCCTTCCGGCTGCTGACCATCTACCTCAAGCCGGTGCTGCCGGCGCTCGCCGCCGAAGTCGAGGCCTTCCTTGCGAGCGAGCCGCTGCTGTTCGCCGATGCCGGCCGGCTGCTCGGCGCCGGCCATGCGATCAGGGACTACAAGCACCTGATGCAGCGGGTCGACGTCAAGCAGCTCGACCAGCTGTTCGAGCCGCCTGTGTCCGAGGTGGCGGCCGCGCCCGAAGCGGCTCCCCTGCTGCCCGGCGGCGAAGGCATCGCGCCCACCATCACCATCGACGACTTCGCGAAGATCGACCTGCGGATCGCGAAGATCGTGGCCTGCCAGAAGGTCGAGGGCTCGACCAAGCTGTTGCACCTGACGCTGGACGCCGGCGAAGGCCGCACCCGCAATGTGTTCTCCGGCATCGCCTCGGTCTACCAGCCCGAGCAGCTGGTCGGCAAGCTCACGGTGCTGGTCGCCAACMTGGCGCCGCGCAAGATGAAGTTCGGCATCTCCGAGGGCATGGTGCTGGCCGACAGCCACGCCGACGAGAAGGCGAACCCGGGCATCCACGTGCTGGAACCGTGGCCGGGTGCGACGCCCGGGATGCGGGTGCGCTAGGGCCTGTTCACCCTATTTCCGGGGATCGCGTTGCCACGCGAAGGGGCTGGATGCAAGGCGCCTGCGCGCAGCAAGGCTTTCGCCTTGCAAGCGCGGGCAACGCCGCAGACGGCCCCTTCGCGCGGCAACCCGAAGGGAAGGCATGCCAGGACGAGCCACTCGGCGTTGCACTCCTTGCATGTGCCAACGCACATGCCGCGTCGCGCGCCTTGATTGGCCCGTCCTGGCATGCCTTCGCGACCCCGGAAATAGGGTGAACAGGCCCTAGGTGAACAGGCCCTAACGCAGGTTGTTGACCAGCACGAGGTCGGCGAACACCTTGCCGCCGACCGAGATGTGCTCCCGCATGGCTTCCGCGGCCTGGTCCGCATGGCCCTGAAGGATCCATTCCACGACCCGCTCGTGCTCTCGTTGCGAGGTGGCCAGGCGTCCCGGCTTCTCGAACAGGCGCCCCCGGTAGGCGGCGATCCGCAATCGAACCGTCTGCGCCTGCTCGACGATGAAGGGATTGCCGCTGGCCCGATAGATCACGTCGTGCAGCACGGCATTGGCCGCCTGGTAGGCGCCTGCGTCCTGCGCGGCCGCGGCCGCGGCCGTTCCTTCCAGCGCCCCCTGCAGTTCTTCCCTTAGCGCCGGCCCGATGCGCAGCGCGGCCAGCCGCGCCAGCACCCCTTCCAGTTCGCCGAGCGCTTCCATCATCGCGACCAGCTCGCTCGCTCGCAGTTGATGCACGTAGATGCCGGACCGCGGAACGATGTCGACCAGGCCGCGGGCACTCAGCAACAGCAAGGCCTCGCGAACCGGCGTGCGCGAGGTGTTGAAGCTCAGGGCGAGCGCCTTTTCATCGATGGGCATGCCCGGCGAGAGCGTTCCTTCATGGATATCCCGCTCGAGTCGACTCCGGATCTGGTCCTGGAGGCTGCCGCTTTCGAGGGTTTTCGAGGGTTGCATGGCAATCACAATATTAGTTAACCTAACAGATATATCAACAAGTCTATTTCATACATCAATGCTGCCCTCCCTCGACATCGACGGCCAGGTCGCCACTCTGACGCTGCGCCGTCCGGAGGTCGCAAACAAGCTCACTCCACCCGATTTGCCTGAACTTCTGCGTCACTTCGACATCGTCAACCGCAGCGAACAGGTGTTGGTGCTGATTCTTCGCGCCGAAGGAAAGCATTTTTGCAGTGGCTACGATATATCAGAGGTGGCCGCCAGCAGCCAGACCGAGGGCCGCAGTTTCGGTGCGATGGTGGACGCACTGGAAAACTGCCGCGCCGTCACCCTCGCCGCCATCCACGGCGGCGTGTTCGGGGGCGCCACCGACCTGGCCCTGGCCTGCGACTTCCGCGTCGGCGGCAAGCGATCGGAAATGTTCATGCCGGCGGCGCGCCTGGGCCTTCACTACTACCAGAGCGGCCTCGAGCGCTACGTCTCGCGGCTGGGACTGGACACCGCCAAGCGGCTCTTCCTGACCGCAGAGAAGCTGGACGGCGAGGCGATGCGCGACTGCGGCTTCCTGACGCACTGGGCCGAGGGCGAATCCATCGCCGCGGAGGTCGACCGTCTGCGCGCCACGCTGACCGCGATGGCACCGATTCCGCTGCTCGGCATGAAGAAGCACCTGAACCGGATTGCCCAGGGCCGGGCCGATGCGGCCTCGATCCGCGACGAGGTGCAGCGTTCGGTCGCGTCGGAAGACCTCGCCGAAGGCGGCCGCGCCTGGAAAGAGAAGCGCCAGCCGGCCTTCAACGGCCGCTGACCCGACAACTCACAAAAAGACTGGAGACATCCCATGAACCGACGCCGTCTGATCTCGATGGCCGCCGCCGCATGGCTGGCGGCCCCCCTGTCCGCCGCCCATGCCGCGGACTATCCCGCCAGACCGATCACCTTGGTGGTGGGCTTTCCCGCCGGGGGCGGCGCCGACACGGTGGCGCGCATCGTGTCCGACAAGCTGGGCAAGGTCCTCGGCCAGGCCGTCATCATCGACAACAAGCCCGGTGCGGGCACGACGATCGCCTCGGACTTCGTGGCGCGCGCGGCATCGGACGGCTACACGCTGCTGCTCGGCAGCAGCAATCTCTATGGCAGCGACAAGCTGCTCTACAAGGGCGTGAAGTACGACGGTGGCCGAAGCTTCACGCCGATCTCCCGCTGGAGTTCGGCGCCGATGCTGCTGGCGGTCCACAAGGACGTGAGCGCCAGGACCGTGCAGGAACTGATCGCCGAGGCGCGGCAGAATCCCGGCAAGTTCGCCTATTCGTCATCGGGCAGCGGCGTCGTCACGCACCTGGCCGCGCTGTCCTTCGAGAAGGCGGCCGGGGTGAACATGCTGCACGTGCCGTTCAAGGGCGGCGCGCCCTCGCTGCAGGCGGTGGCCAGCGGCGACGTGCAGTTGACCTTCGGCACCCCGCCCTCGGTTCTGCCGATGGCCCAGGGTGGGAAGCTGCGCGTGCTCGCGGTCACTTCGGCGCAGCGCTCGCCGCTCTTCCCGGAGATCCCGAGCATGTCCGAGGCCGGCGTCAAGGACTACGACTTCACGTTCTGGTTCGGCCTGTTCGGACCGGCCGGCCTGCCGCCCGAWGTGGCGAAGAGGCTGTTCGACGCCAGCACGGCCGTGCTGAGCGACCCGGAGGTCAAGGCGCGGATGGAAAAGTCCGGCAACGAAGCGGCGCCCTCCAGATCGCTCGCCGAGTTCCGTGAATGGGCCCTGGCCGAAGGCGCGAAATCGAAAGAACTGACGGAGCGCTCGGGCGCGACCAACGAATGACGCACGACACCCCCGCCAGCGGCGGCCCGCTCCAGGGCTTCACCGTGATCGACCTGACCCGCGTGCTCGCGGGGCCCTACTGCACGCTGCTGCTCGCCGACCTCGGCGCGCGCGTGATCAAGGTCGAGCAGCCCGGCAGCGGCGACGACGCGCGCCAGATCGGGCCTTTCGTGGAAGGCGAATCCGCCTACTTCATGTCGGTCAACCGGAACAAGGAATCGATCGCGCTGGACCTGAAGGCGAGCGCCGACCGCGCGGTTTTCGAGTCGCTGCTCGCGAGCGCCGACGTGCTGGTCGAGAACTTCAGGCCCGGCACGATGGAAAAGCTGGGCTATGGCTGGGAGGCTCTTCACGCGCGCTTTCCTAAACTGGTGTTCACATCGATCTCGGGCTTCGGCCAGACAGGGCCGTACAGCAAACGTCCGGCCTACGACATGGTGGTGCAGGCCATGGGCGGCATCATGAGTCTCACCGGCCATCCGGGTTCGCCGCCCACGCGCGTGGGCGTCTCGATCGG
>NZ_JBFUCI010000137.1:0-14239 GCF_056405335.1 Variovorax sp. P1_H12_2 | reverse complement strand
CTATAATCCGCGGTTGATCCAAAAAAAGCCCCCGATACTGAGGACGCAATGAGCGACGCACCGCACAACCAGGCCGCAGAAGAAGCCCACACCGGCCCGATCAAGAATCCGAAGCAGCTCCTGCTCGCGGTATTTTTCTCCTTCATCGTTCCGATCCTGATCATCGTCGGCCTGGTCTCGTTCGTCGTGTCCGGCACGCACCCCTCGGGTTCGGAGCAGGGCGAAGGCATGTCGCTCTACGGTGTTTCCAAGGACGTGCGCGATCGCGACATCGCCGATCGTCTCAAGAAGGTCGGCTCGATCGAGATCCGCGACACCAATCGCCCGCTCGCCACCGGCGAAGCCGTGTTCAAGGCCCAGTGCATCGCCTGCCACGGCGCTCCGGGCATCCCGGGCGCTCCGCACCAGGGCGATGCCGCGGCCTGGGGCCCTCGCATCGGCCAGGGCTACGCCACGCTGCTGGAGCACGCGCTCAAGGGCAAGGGCGCGATGCCGGCGCAAGGCGGCGGCGACTTCGAGGACACCGAGATCGGCCGCGCGGTGGTCTTCCTGGCCAACGCCGGCGGTGCCGCGTTCCCGGTGCCCGAACGGGCGGCCGCAGCAGCCCCCGAAGGCACGGCGGCGGCCGATGCGGCCCCAGCGGCGGCTGGCAAGTAGTTCGCATCTCACCTCTCAGCAAAAAGCCCGCGCGATGCGGGCTTTTTTGCGTTCTGCGAGCGGCGTTTCCGCTCAGGGCGGCGGCGTCGGATGCGCCGGCTGGCCCGCCGCCGGGCTCAGCACGTGCCCGAAACGGGCCGGAAGATCCTCGGCGCGGACGCTCTCAGGCACCCAGCGCCCCTGATCGATGGCCTCGGCCGCCAAGCCGACGTCCTGCGTGTGGACCAGGCCCAGTCCGATGTCGGCGACCAGATACAACTTGCCGGCGTCGTCGAGCAGGCAGGCCGTGGGTTCGATCGGCCGGCCGCTGTGAGACGTGACCGAGAAGTCCTCGGCCACGCGCCAGATCCACGGCGCGGCCTCGAGTTCGACATACACCCGCTGCGGCCCATTCTGGAAGAACCACTGGCCCTGCTCGTCGTGCTCGTAGTTGCGCTGGATGAAGTCGATCAGCTTGTCGTGGCGCAATTGCGAGCCCTTGGCCTGCACGAACGGCCCCATGGCCTGCGTGCCGTCATCGCGCATGAACCAGTTGCCACGCGCATCCAGCCCGAGCCAGCCGTAGCAGTGCGGCACGTTGGGCCATTTGGCCAAGGCCTGTTTGACGATGTCGTCCATAAAACATATTTTGCTCCCAGGCGACGCGGACTTCTACGTGGGCCGCCGCGGAACCGGCTCTGCCGGGCCGCCGGGGGCGCCCCCTGAAAGGGGGTGGGCGGCTACACGCAGTGAGCCAACCTGGGGGTTAGCTCAGCTTCAACCAGTTGACCACTCGCTCGGGCATGGCGCGGACATGGCCGGGGGGCGCGCCGAACGGAAAGCCCACGTGGCCGCCGTGGACGGGCTGCCACAGCGTCACGTGGCTGCCGACATCTTCCTGGCGCGGCAGGCTGGCCCCCGGCACGAAGGGGTCGTTGACCGCATTCACTGCCAGCGCCGGAATCCGGATCCGGTGCAGGTGCGGCTTGGCCGAGCCGCGGTGCCAGTAGTCGTCGGTGTCGCGGAAGCCGTGCAGCGGCGCGGTGAACACGTCGTCGAAGGCATAGAGATCGCGGGCCGCGAGCAGCTTCTCGCGGTCGAACAGGCCTGGATGCTGGGCCAGCTTGGCCAGCGCCTTGGGCTTCATGGTCGACAGGAACATGCGCGTGTAGACCAGCCGGTTGAAGCCGCGGCCGATCGCGGCGCCGCCGGCCGCCAGGTCCAGCGGCGCCGAGATCGAGGCCACCGCGCTCACCAGCTTCGAGGCTTCGCTGCCGGCCTCCTCGGCCCAGCGCAACAGCGCGTTGCCTCCGAGCGAAATGCCGGTCGCCCGCATGGGTTGCGCGGGGTCCAGCTGCTCCCGCAGCCGCGCAAGGATCCAGCCGATCTCCTCGAAGTCGCCCGAGTGGTAGGCCCGCGGCGCCAGGTTGAGCTCGCCGCTGCAGCCGCGGAAATGCGGCACGGCGTAGTCCCAGCCCTGCGCGTGCGCGAAGGCCCCGAAGACTTCCGCGTAGTGGCTGCGCGACGACCCTTCGAGGCCGTGGAACAGCACCAGCAGCGGCCGCGGTCCCGCCACGGCGGCATCCAGGAAGTCGACATCGATGAAGTCGCCGTCGGGCGTGGTCCAGCGCTCGCGCCGATAGTCGGGCAGCGGCACCTCGGCGCGCCGGGCATACAGCGCGGGCCAGATGGTTTGCAGGTTGCCGCCGGGCAGCCAGCGTGGCGCGACGTATTGCATGGTTCAGTGCAGCGTCTGCGGCACCTCGCCGGCATCGCCGGGCTCGTGCGCGCTGCCGGGGCTCGCGTGGTGCGCGACCATGCGCCAGCCCTGCGCGGTGCGGTGGTACACGTTGGTGGCCAGCACGAAGGCATGGCGCGGCCCCTCGGCCGTCAGCACCTCGATGCGCTCCAGCACGTTGTGGACCGCGCTGGCGAGCGACTCGACCTTGCGCACGCGCGCCGGCGTGGCCTGGATCGTGCCGTTGCCGAACATGTGCTCGAAGGCGGCGCGGATCGCCTCCGCCCCGACCAGCCTCGGGCCGCCGGGATGGACGCAGAAAACCTCTTCCTCGTCGGCCCAGCAGTTCATCAGGGCGTCGACGTCGCCGCGCTGCAGCGCTTCGTAGAAAGCGGCCTCGACGTCGTCGGCGGTGCCGCCGATGGCGTTGGCGCGGAGTTTGGCTTTGGTGGACATGGGTGGTGCTGCCGGAAGTAGCGATTTTGCCTCGGTCGCGTGACCGCCGTGTTCAGGGAGGCGCAGCCACCCAGCCTTCCACGACCGCACGCAATTCGCCTTGGGCGGCCCGCCACACCAGCTCGGGCGCGGCCACGTGCACGCCGGGCGGGGCGAGGCGCAGAGCGATGTCGATCAGTTCGGCCACCTTGGACGCCCGCACCGGCTGCTCGCTGGGCGGCACCATGAAGCGGGCGATCGACAGCATCCAGGCCGCCAGCCGCTCGCCCGGGTTCGCGAAGCGGACCGGCGCCGGCTTGCGCGCCGAGCGCACCAGCAGCACGCGCTCGAAGCCCAGCGCCACCACGCCCTGCTCGTCGAGGTTGGCCAGTCCGTGCTTCAAGGCCTCCGGCAGCCGGCCCTGGTCGTGCGGCAGGACCACCGCCAGCGTCTGCACGCCGCAGGCGCGCAACCAGCCCGCCAAGGCCGGCAATTGCGCGGGCTCGGGGGTCCACAGCGCGCGCTCGCGGTCGTAGTAGAGCCGCGGCGGCTCGAACAGCACCAGCGCGGTGTCGGCCCTGACCAGCGGCCATTGCGCGATCGGCAGCGCCGGCGTCAGCACGGTCTCGACGCCGCGCAGGCCGTCGCGGATCGGCTCGCGCGCCAGCACGATGGTGTGGTCGAAGCGATGGCGGCCGGCCAGCCGGCGCACCAGCTCGTGGCCGAGCGCGCCGGTCGCGCCGGCGATCAGCAGCGTGCCCTTCGGCGGGCCGCCGTCCGAGCCCGGCACCGGCCTGCGGTGCGCGGCCTGCAGGGCCTGGAGAGGATCGATCGCCATCCATCTATGCTACCTTTGCCGACTTCGCACAGAGAGGGTTCGGACATGTTGAAACGCTGGCTTCTGATCATCGTCGCGGCGCTGTCGCTCACGGGCTGCGGCTACAACGACTTCCAGCGGCTCGACGAGGCCAGCAAGTCGGCCTGGAGCGAGGTGCTCAACCAGTACCAGCGGCGCGCCGACCTGGTGCCCAACATCGTGGCCACGGTCAAGGGCGAGGCCAACTTCGAGCAGGAGACGCTGACCCGCGTGATCGAGGCGCGCGCCAAGGCGACCTCGATCCAGGTCTCGCCCGAGACGCTCAACAATCCCGAGGCCTTCAATCGCTTCCAGCAGGCGCAGGGCGAGCTGTCGGGCGCGCTGTCGCGCCTGATGGCGGTGTCCGAGCAGTATCCGAACCTGAAGGCCAACCAGGCCTTCCGCGACCTGCGCGTGACGCTCGAAGGCACCGAGAACCGCATCACGGTGGCGCGCAACCGCTTCATCCAGACGGTCCAGGAGTACAACGTGCTGGCCCGCAGCTTCCCGACCAACCTGACGGCCAAGGTGATGGGCTACGCGCCCAAGCCCAACTTCACGGTGCAGAACGAAGCCCAGATCTCGACGCCGCCGACGGTCGATTTCAGCGCGCCGAAGAAGTAGGCGACGCGCCCCCCTCATGACAGCTGTCCGCATCCGGCAGGCGCTGACGGCCCTCTTCCTGATGGCGGTGGCGCTGTTCGGCGCCCAGGCGCAGGGCCTGCTGCCGGTGCCCGCGCTGAACGCGCGCGTGATCGACCAGACGGGCACGCTGAGCGCGGCCCAGCGCAGCGCGCTCGACGCCAAGCTGCAGGACTTCGAGCAGAAGAAAGGCTCGCAGATCGTGGTGCTGATGGTCGCGACCACCCAGCCCGAGGACATCGCGAGCTACGCCAACCGGGTCGGCAATGCCTGGAAGATCGGCCGCAAGGCGGTCGGCGACGGCATCCTCGTGGTGGTGGCCAAGGACGACCGCAAGATGCGCATCGAGGTCGCGAAGACCCTCGAAGGCGCAGTGCCGGACCTTGCTGCCGCGCACATCATCGACGAGGCCATGAAGCCTCGCTTCCGGCAGAACGATTTCGCGGGCGGCCTCGACGCGGCGGTCGACCAGCTCATGGCGCGCGTCAATGGCGAGGCGCTGCCCGAGGTCGATGCGCGCGGCGGCGACTTCGGCGACGGCCAGGGCTCCGGCCGCGGCTTCGACTGGCAGGACCTCGGCATCTTCCTGTTCGCCGCGGTGCTGGTGGGCGGCCCGATCGCGCGCCGCATCCTCGGCAAGATCCCGGGCTCGCTGGCGCTGGGCGGCCTGACCGGCGTCGTGGTGATGGTGCTCACATCGAGCCTCGTGATCGCGGTGCTGGCCGGACTGGGCGCCCTGCTCTTCACGCTGCTGTCGATGGCCTTCGGTGCCGGCCCGTCCATCGGCCGCCGGGGCGGTGGCGGTTTCGGCGGCGGCGGCTGGGGCGGCGGTTCGTCTTCGGGCGGCGGCGGCGGTGGAGGCGGCTTCAGCTCCGGCGGCGGCGGCGATTTCGGCGGCGGCGGCGCCTCGGGAGACTGGTAGCCATGGCATCGCCCTCTTCTTCTTCATCTTCTTCATCCTCCCCCTCGCTGTTCGCGCGCCTGGGCCGCCTGTGGCGCCACCGCTGGACCGACGAGGCCGACGTGCGCCGCGCGCTGCCGGCCGAGCTGCTCGAGCGCCTGACGCGCCGCGTGGCGGCCAGCGAGCGGCGCCACAGCGGCGAGATCCGCATCTGCGTCGAGGCCGGCCTGCCGCTGTCCTACCTGTGGCGCGGCGCACCGGCGCGCGAGCGCGCGATCATGCTGTTCGGCAAGCTGCGCGTGTGGGACACCGAGCACAACAACGGGGTCCTGATCTATCTGCTGCTGGCCGAGCACGCGATCGAAATCGTCGCCGACCGCGGCATCGATGCCCGCGTCGACGCCGAGCAGTGGGCCGCGATGGCCCAGCGCATGGGCGCCGCCTTCCGCGAGGGGCGCTTCGAGGACGGGCTGACGCAGGCGCTCGAAGAGGTCTCGGCCCTGCTGGTGGCGCACTTTCCGCTGGCCGAAGGGCAGGCGGATCGCAATGAGCTGCCGGATGCGCCGGTGGTGCTGTAGGGGCCTGCGAATCCTGCACGTCCAGCCGCCGGCGATTCACCGCATGCGCCGCGTCGAGGCTACCAGCCTGTCCACTTGAGCGCGCTGGCCGCCGAGGCCACGGTGCGTTCGATGAAACGCACGCCGCGCGCGCCCTCTTCCACGCGCGGATAGTCGGCGGCAAGCGGATCGGCGGGCCGGCCTTCGAGCCGGGCGCGGATGTCCGCCGCGATTCCGCCATACACATTGGCGAAGGCCTCGATGAAGCCTTCCGGATGCCCGCTGGGCAGCCGGCTCGCGCGCCGCGCCGATTCGCAGAGCCACGGCGAGCCGCGCGTGAGGATGCGCTTCGGGCCGTCGTGTGGCAGATGCGTCAGCTCGCTCGGCTGCTCCTGCCGCCAAACGAGCGTGCCGAGCGTGCCCGAGACGCGCAGTCGCAAGTCGTTCTCCAGGCCGGTGTTGATCTGCGACGCGACCAGCACGCCGCGCGCGCCGCCGCGAAAACGCAGCAGCAGGCTGCCGTCGTCGTCCAGCGGACGGCCCGGCACCAGCGAACTCAAGTCGGCGCAGAGGCTCTCGATCTCGAGTCCCGTGACGGTTGCCACCAGGTTCTCGGCATGCGAGCCGATGTCGCCGATGGCGCCGGCCGCGCCGCTCTTCGCGGGGTCGCTGCGCCAGGCCGCCTGCTTGTTGCCTTCGCCCTCGAGTCGCGTCGCGAGCCAGCCCTGGTTGTATTCGACCACCACCTTGCGGATCTCGCCGATGTCGCCCGAGCGCACCATCTCGCGCGCCTGGCGGACCATCGGGTAGCCGGTGTAGTTGTAGGTGACGCCGAACACCGTGCCCTGCTTCGCCACCGCTGCGACCAGCGCATCGGCCTGTTCGCGCGTGTGCACCATCGGCTTGTCGCAAACCACATGGAAGCCGGCCTCGACGAAGGCTTGGGCCACCGGAAAGTGGACGTGATTCGGCGTCACGATCGAGACGAAGTCGATGCGCTCTCCGGCCGGCCGCTGCAGTTCATCGGCGAGCAGTTCGCGCCAGTCGCCGTGGTTGCGATCGTCCGCCAGGAACAGGTCGCGCCCCGAGGCCAGGGCCTTCTCGGCGCTCGAAGACAGCGCGCCGGCCACCAGCTCGATCTGGCCGTCGAGCGCGATCGCCTTGCGGTGCACCGCGCCGATGAAGGCGTCGCGCCCGCCGCCGACCATCGCGTAGCGCAGCCTGCGTGAAAAAGTGTCGTGTGTCATGCAGTTTCAAGCGCCGCGAAGCGCGCCCTTGGTGGAACACCGAGGAACCGGCTTTGCCGGGCCTCTGGTGTTGCCCCCGGTAGGGGGTGGGCGCCCGGACACGAAGTGCCGGGCAACCTGGGGGCGAGCAACAGTCAGAAAGGCGAATCGGGGTGGTAGAAGGATTTCGCGTTGTCCTTCGTGATCAAGACCGAAGGAATGATCGTGGTCGCCGGCAGCTTCTCGCCCTTCAGCCGCGCCTCGGCCGTGAGCTTGATCGCGTCATAGATGAATTTCGGCGAGTAGCTCACGTCGGCCTGGATCCGCGGGTCCTTGCCGTCCATGATCGTCTTGACCATGCCCTTGGCGCCCGCGCCCCCGAACACCAGCAGGATGTCGTCGCGCTTGGCCTGCTCGATGGCCTTCAGCACGCCCACCGCCATGTCGTCGTCGGCGGCCCAGATGGCGTCGATCTTCTTGAAGCGCGTCAGGTAGTCCTGCGTGACCTTGAAGGCATCGTCGCGGTTCCAGTTGGCGTACTTGGCATCCAGTAGCTTGATGTCCGGGTAGTTCTTGAGCACGCTGTTGAAGGCGTCCATGCGCTCGTTGTCCAGCGTGGTGGCGATGCCGCGCAGCGCCACGACATTGCCCTTGCCGCCCAGCTTCTTCGCGATGTACTCGGCCGGTATCTTGCCGAAGGCGGTGTTGTCGCCGGCGACGTACGCGTCCTGGGCGCTGGTGTCGGTGAGGCCGCGGTCGACCACCGTGACGTAGGTGCCCTTGGCCTTGACCTGGGCCACCGGCTTGGTGAGCGCGGCCGACTCGAACGGGAAGATCACGAGCGCGTTGATCTTGCTCACGGTCGACAGATCCTGCAGCTGGTTCGCCTGCTCGGGCGCGTTGGCCGCGGTCTTGATCGTGATCTTCAGGTCCTTGTGCTCTTTCTCGAGGTCCTTCTTGGCCTGGTTGGCCCAGTAGTTGATGCCGCCCATGAAGCTGTGCGTGGCCGCCGGGATCGACACGCCGAGGTTGACCGGCTCGGCGGCCAGGGCCGGGAGGGCCGCGAAGCTCGCGGCGGCGACGGCGCTCAGCGCCAGGCGTCGGGTGACGGATTTCATGCTTCTTGTCTCCTGTGGTGAATGAACTTGAACGAACGAGAAACGGTTGCGGCCTAGCGCCGGCCGCGCTGAAGAAACGCCACGACGATGATCACGATGCCCTGCACCGCGGCGTTGAGGTACACGCTGATGATGCTGGTGAGGTTCAGGATGTTGCTGATGACCGAAAGCAGGATCGCGCCGATCACCGTGCCGGTGATGCTGCCCGCGCCGCCCTTGAGCGCGGTGCCGCCGACGATCACGGCCGCGATCGCCTCCAGCTCCCACAGCAGGCCGGTGGTCGGCGAGGCCGAACCCAGCCGCGGCACGTAGAGCAGCGTCGCGATGCCGACGCAGACGCCGAGCAGCACGTAGGTCATGATCTTCACGTGGTCGACCCCGACCGCGGCATAGCGCGCCACCTGCTCGTTGGAACCGATGGCCTGCACGTAGCGGCCATAGGCGGTGCGGTTGAGGATCAGGCCGCCGATCACCGCCACGACGAAGAACACCCACACCGGCACCGGGATGCCCAGCAGGCTCGCGTAATACACCGGCGCATAGAGGTCCGACAGCTCGTTGTCGAGCGTCAGCGCGCCGCCGTCGGCGAAGTAGGTCAGGTAGGCACGGAAGATGCCGAGCGTGCCGAGCGTCACGATGAAGGGCTCGATCCGGCCCTTGGTGATCAGCAGGCCGTGCGCGAGGCCGAACACCCCGCCGAGCAGCACCGCGAGCAGAGCGCCCAGCAACACCGCCAGCAGCGGCGATCCGAGCGCCGGGGCCATCGCGTTGATGAACATGATCACGCAACCCGCGATCAGCGCCGCCATCGAGCCGACCGACAGGTCGATGCCGCCCGAGATGATCACGAAGCACATGCCGACCGCGATGATGCCGATGAAGGCGGTGCGGGTGAGCACGTTCATGGCGTTGTCGAGCGTGGCGAAGTCGCCGTTGAGCAAAGTGCCCGCGATGCACAGCAGCACCAGCCCGATGACCGGGCCGAAGCCGTGCAGGCGCTCGGTCCAGCGCGGGCGGGTGACCGGGCGGTGCGCGGCCTGGGCGCTAGGAAGCGGTTCCGGTGGCATGAGCGATCAAGTCCTCTTCGGTCAGATGTTCGGCATCGAGCGTGGTGACCAGGCGGCCCGCGCGCATCACAGCGACGCGGTGGCACAGGCCGATCAGTTCCATCAGCTCGGAAGAGACGACGATCACGGCCAGCCCCTGGCGGGCCAGGCGCTGGATCAGGAAATAGATGTCGCGCTTGGCGCCGACGTCGACGCCTCGCGTGGGCTCGTCGAGCACCACCACTTTCGGTTGCGGCTGGAGCACCTTGGCCAGCGCCAGCTTCTGCTGGTTGCCGCCCGACAGCGACGAGGCGCGCGCATCGAGGTCGCCGGTGCGGATGCCGTAGTCCTTCACGGCTTCGGCCAGCGCAGCGCGCTCGGCGTCGGGCTTCAGCCACGGCTGCGCATAGCGTTCGAGCGCCATCAGCGTGAGGTTCTGGCGCAGTCCGAGATTCACGTGCAGGCCCTTGCCTTTGCGGTCCTCGCTCAGGTAGGTCAGGCCGTGCCTCGCGGCGTCGCGCGGGTTGCGGAAGCTGCGCGCCCGGCCTTCGATCTCGACCGTGCCGCTCGCGGGGCGCAGCCCGAGCAGGCCTTCGAAGAGCTCCGTCCGGCCGGCACCGACGAGCCCGGCGAAACCGAGGATCTCGCCCGGACGCACCTCGAAGCTCGCGTTCTGCGCCCAGCCGGGCACGGAGAAATCCCGCACCTTCATGGCCGGCGCCGCCGCCGCGACGACCGCATCGCGCGGCGGATAGAGGTCCGCGAGTTCGCGCCCGACCATCAGGTTCGCCATCTGGTGGCGCGTGACCTCGGAGGTGGGCGACCGGGCCACGAAGCGGCCGTCGCGCATCACGATCACCTCGTCGGTCACTTGCTCGACCTCGTCGAGCTTGTGCGAGATGTAGACGATGGTCACGCCGTCGGCGCGCAGCTGCGCGATCAGCTTGAACAGGCGCTCGGTCTCGCCGGGCGTCAGCGTGGCGGTCGGCTCGTCCATGATCAGCAGCCGCGCGTGGCGCGAAATGGCCTTGGCGATCTCGACCAGCTGCTTCTCGGCCACGATCAGCCGCCGCACCTTGGTGGCCGGGTCGATCTCGAGCCCGACTTCGGCCAGCGCACTGGCCGCATCGCGCTCCATCGCAACGTCGTCGAGCAGCCAGCCCTTCTTCTTCTCGTGGCCGAGGAAGATGTTCTGCGCCACCGTGAGGTCTTCGGCGAGATTGAACTCCTGGTGGATCAGCACGATGCCCAGCGCCTCGGCCTCGCGCGAACTGGCGAACTGCTGCGGCTCGCCGTTCACCTTCAACGTGCCGCCGGTCAGCGACTCGTAGCCCGCAAGCATCTTCATCAGCGTGGACTTGCCGGCGCCGTTCTCGCCCAGCAGGCCGTAGACGCGGCCCGGTGCGAGCGAGAAGCTCACGCCATGCAGCACCTCCACCGGGCCGAAGGCCTTCAAGACGTTGTCGAACTCGACCGCGACGGAACTCTTCATGATGGCGCCACCCCGCGCACTTTGAGCGTCTCCTGCATGGCGAGCACGCCGGCGCCGATCAAGCCGGCCTGCGCACCCAGCGGCGTGTACTGGATCTCCAGGTGCCGCGTCGACAGCGCCAGCGAGCGCTGGTAGACACTTTGCCGCACGGCGGCGAGGAACAGCGGCCCGATGCGCGTGATGCCGCCGCCGATGAACACGTGCGACGGATTGAAGAAGTTCACGATCGACGCCAGCATCTGGCCGATCAGGCTGCCGGCGCGTTGCACGATGGCATTGGCGGCAGCGTCGCCGGCACGGCTGGCCTGGCCGACGTCGACGGCCTCGATGCGGCCCTGCACCCGCAGGCACTCGGCCAGCGCGGCGCTCTCGCCGGCTTCGGCGGCCTGCACCGCCATCCGCGTGATCGCCGGGCCGGCCGCCATCGCCTCGACGCAGCCCAGGTTGCCGCAGTGGCAGCGCGGGCCCTCCTGGTCGACGCAGATGTGGCCGACGTCGCCCGCCGATCCGGCGGCGCCGCGGTACACCTCGCCGTGGCAGACGATGCCGCAGCCGATGCCGGTGCCGACCTTGATGACCAGGAAATTGGAARGCGACCGCTTCAGCCGCCAGAGCTCGCCGAGCGCCATCAGGTTGACGTCGTTGTCGACGAACACCGGCGCGGCGTAGTCCTCGCGCAGGTAGTCCCGGATCGAGAAGCTGTCCCAGGCCGGCATCAGCGGCGGGTTCACCAGCTGCCCGATGTCGAAGTTGACCGGGCCCGGCACCCCGATGCCGATGCCGAGCACCTGCCTGGCCTCGAAGCCGACCCGGGCGAGCAGGTCGCGCACCAGCACGCGCACGCGCGCCAGCACCACGCCCGGACCTTCGCGCACATCGGCCGCTTCCGCGTGATGCGCAAGCACCTGGAGGTCGAGTCCGAGCACCGCGACGTCGAGGCTGGTGGCGCCGATGTCGACGCCCACCACGACACCGAGGCCGGCATGCAGCCGGAGGTTTTCGGGCCGGCGTCCGCCGGACGATCGCTGCAGGCCCGCTTCGGCGAGCAGGCCCTGCTCGACCAGGCCGGCGATCAATGAATTGGCCTTGCTCTTGGAGAAGCCGAGTTGCTCGGCGATGCCATGGCGCGACCCGCCGGCCGACCAGAAGGTGGTCTCCAGCAGAAGCATCTCGTCCGCGGTCAATCGGCTCCAGGGGGCCAAGTGCGTGTCTCCGTCATTGTTCTTCGGCGCTGCCGGCCTGTGAGCCATGCAGCGAAGCGAATACTAGAGCCGGCGCTTAAGCCCAACAAGTCTGAACTTCGGCCAAATGAAGGCCGAAGCTCAGTCTCAGCGGTTCCCAAAAAGCAAAAGCCGCCCGAAGGCGGCTTTCTTTTCCAGAAACACCGCAGAACCGGCTTTGCCGGGCCGCTGGTGKTGCCCCCGGTAGGGGGTGGGCGGCTACACGAAGTGAGCCAACCTGGGGGCGAGCTATTTTTTCTGGCGGTACTTGCGCAGCGCTGCCAGCTGAGCAGCCATCACCGTCAGTTCCGACTGAGCCAGCGCGATGTCGATGTCGGTCTTGGCGTTCTTCAGCGCTTCCTCGGCCGCGGTCTTGGCGGCGTTGGCCTTCTCGTCATCGAGGTCCTTGCCGCGGATCGCGGTGTCGGACAGCACGGTCACCGTGGTGGGCTGCACTTCGAGAATGCCACCGGCCACGAAGACGAATTCCTCGCCGCCGTCGGCCGTTTCGATGCGCACCGCGCCGGGGCGGATGCGCGTGATCAGCGGCGTGTGGCGCGGGTAGATGCCGAGCTCGCCGGCTTCGCCGGGCAGAGCAACGAACTTGGCCTCGCCCGAGAAGATCGACTCCTCGGCGCTGACCACGCTGACGTGAATGGTGCCTGCCATGGGGATTCCTTAAGCGACCTTCTTGGCCTTTTCGAACGCTTCGTCGATGCTGCCCACCATGTAGAACGCTTGTTCCGGCAGGTGATCGCATTCGCCGGCGATGATCATCTTGAAGCCGCGGATGGTCTCGGCCAGCGGCACGTACTTGCCGGGCGAGCCGGTGAACACTTCAGCGACGTGGAAGGGCTGCGACAGGAAGCGCTGGATCTTCCGTGCGCGGGCCACGGCCAGCTTGTCGTCGGGGGCCAGTTCGTCCATGCCCAGAATGGCGATGATGTCGCGCAGTTCCTTGTAGCGCTGCAGCGTGCCTTGCACGGCGCGGGCCACTTCGTAGTGCTCCTCGCCGACGACCAGCGGGTCGAGCTGGCGCGAGGACGAGTCGAGCGGGTCGATGGCCGGGTAGATACCGAGCGAGGCGATGTCGCGCGACAGCACCACGGTGGAGTCCAGGTGGGCGAAGGTGGTGGCGGGCGACGGGTCGGTCAAGTCGTCGGCGGGGACGTACACGGCCTGGATCGAGGTGATCGAGCCGACCTTGGTCGACGTGATCCGCTCCTGCAGGCGGCCCATTTCCTCGGCCAGCGTGGGCTGGTAGCCCACGGCGGAAGGCATCCGGCCCAGCAGTGCCGACACTTCGGTACCGGCCAGCGTGAAGCGGTAGATGTTGTCGACGAAGAACAGGACGTCGCGGCCTTCGTCGCGGAACGACTCGGCGATGGTCAGGCCGGTCAGCGCCACGCGCAGACGGTTGCCCGGGGGCTCGTTCATCTGGCCGTAGACCATGGCCACCTTGGACTCGCCGAGGTTCTCCAGGTTCACGACGCCGGAGTCGGCCATCTCGTGATAGAAGTCGTTGCCTTCGCGGGTGCGCTCACCGACGCCGGCGAACACGGACAGGCCCGAGTGCGCCTTGGCGATGTTGTTGATGAGCTCCATCATGTTCACGGTCTTGCCGACGCCGGCGCCGCCGAACAGGCCCACCTTGCCGCCCTTGGCGAACGGGCAGACCAGGTCGATCACCTTGATGCCGGTTTCGAGCAGGTCCTGCGAGGGCGAGAGTTCGTCGTAGGCCGGGGCCTTGCGGTGGATCGAGGCGGTCAGCGCCTGGTCGACCGGGCCACGCTCGTCGATCGGCGCGCCGAGCACGTCCATGATGCGGCCCAGCGTCGCCTTGCCCACCGGCACGGTGATCGGGGCTTGCGTGTTGGTCACGATCAGGCCGCGGCGCAGGCCGTCGGAAGAACCGAGCGCAATCGTGCGAACCACGCCGTCGCCGAGCTGCTGCTGCACTTCGAGGGTCAGTGCGCTGCCTTCGAACTTGAGCGCGTCGTAGATCTTCGGCATCTTGTCGCGCGGGAATTCCACGTCGACCACGGCGCCGATACATTGAACGATCTTGCCTTGAACTGCTTCTGCTTGAGCCATGTCTGCTCCGATAAAAATTTAAATCTGTTGAGGGCCGAAAGGCTCAGACGCCGGCGGCCGCCGCRGCGCCCGAGACGATTTCCGACAGCTCTTTGGTGATGCCTGCCTGGCGAGTCTTGTTGTAGACCAGCTTGAGTTCGTCGATCACGTTGCCCGCGTTGTCGGTCGCGGCCTTCATGGCCACCATCCGGGCCGAGTGCTCGGACGCCATGTTCTCGGCCACGGCCTGGTACACCAGCGATTCGACATAGCGCACCAGCAGCTCGTCGATCACGCTC
>NZ_JBFUCI010000136.1:0-14321 GCF_056405335.1 Variovorax sp. P1_H12_2 | reverse complement strand
GTGTGTCATGTCCTTGATGCCCTGCTCCTCGAAGGTCGGCACGTCGGGGGCGAAGCGGCTGCGCTTGGCGCCGGACACGCCGAGGATGCGGATCTTGCCCGTGGGCAGGTGCTGCGTGATGTCGCCGATCGGGCCCGACACCGCCGCGATGTTGCCGCCCAGCAGGTCGAGCATCGCCGGCTGGGTGCCGCGGTAGGCCGCGTGCTTCAGGTCCACGCCCGCGCTCTTGCCGAGCAGCGCGCCGATGAAGTGCGGCGTCGATCCGGCCGCCGGCGAGCCGAAGTTGGCGCCTTCGGGATGGGTCTTGGCCCAGGCCAGGAATTCGGGCACCGTCTTGACCGACAGCGGCACGGCCGGGCCGACCGCGAAGCCGAAGTCGAACACGCAGGCCAGCGTGACCGGCGTCAGGTCGACCAGCGGGTCGTACGGCAGCTTCTTGTAGATGTGCGGATAGATCGTGAGGATCGAGGTCGGCGTCTGCAGGATCGTGGCGCCGTCGGCCGGCTGGCTCTTGACGTAGGTCACTGCGATCTGGCCGCCGGCACCGGTGCGGTTCTCGACCACCACGGCCCGGCCGTAGTCGGGCTGCAGCCGGGTCGCGACGCGACGGCAGGTCGTGTCGGAGGTGCCGCCGGCCGCGAAACCGGTGATCAGGCGCGCGGTCTCGAACGGAAAGGCTTGCGCCTGCGCGAAGGCGTGCTGGCCCAGGCTCGCGAGCAGCGCCGAGGCGCTGGTGGTCTGCAGCAGATGGCGGCGGGTGATGGTCATTCGATGTCTCCTCGGGATGGATGGATGCTTGCTTGCTTGCTTGGGAACTCGTCGCGCCACCGGGATGGCGGCGCCGGAGAGGGCCGCGGCGCCCTGGTGGCCAGGCCGCGCGCTGAGGGCGTATTCTTCCCGCAACCCGTGCCGCCTGACACCCGCGTTTACCTCACGTTTTCAATCCGGAAGTTCTCGCATCGATCGTCCGTCGGTCAGTAGGTGCCCCCGGCCGCCGCGGGCTTGGCGGCGCCCTTGAAGCTGGCCGCCAGCGCGCTGGTGCTGCGCACCAGCAGGTTGGTGTCGAGGCCGACGGCGACGAAGCTCGCGCCCAGCGCCAGGTACTTGCGTGCCAGCGCCTCGTTGGGCGTCAGGATGCCCGCGGCCTTGCCGGCGCRCTGGATGCGCGCGATGGCGTCCTCGATCGCCGCCTGCACCTCGGGGTGGTCGGAGTCGCCCACGTGGCCCATCGAGGCCGACAGGTCGGCCGGCCCGATGAAGATGCCGTCGACGCCGTCGATCGCCGCGATCGCGTCCAGGTTGGCCAGCGCCTCGCGCGACTCGGCCTGCACCAGCAGGCAGACGCGGTCGTTGGCGTCCTTGGCATAGCCCGGGTAGCGGCCCCAGCGCGAGGCGCGCGCCCCGCCCATGCCGCGCATGCCTTCGGGCGGATAGCGCATCGCGCGCACGATGGCCTGGGCCTGCGCGGGCGTGTCGACCATCGGGACCAGCAGCGTCTGCAGGCCGAGGTCGAGGTACTGCTTGATCAGCGCCGTGCCGGCGTCGCCGTGGCCCAGCGGCACGCGCGCGATCGCGTTCACGCCCGGATAGGCGGCGATCGCCTGCGCCTGCTGCAGGATGCTCTGCAGGCCGTTGGGCGAATGCTCGCCGTCGATCAGCAGCCAGTCGAAGCCGGCGCCGGCGCAGATCTCGGCGCTGTAGGCATCGGCCAGGCCGAGCCAGAGGCCGATCTGGGCGCGCTTGTCGATCAGGGCCTGCTTGAACGGATTCGGGGGGGTGGTGGTCATTGAATTTCTTTCAGGCGAAGCGGAAGGAAATGGTGCCCAGCGGGCCGTAGTCCGCATGGAAGGTGTCGCCGGGCAATGCCGCGGTCGGCCGCGTGAACGAGCCGCCGAGCACGATCTCGCCGGCCTCCAGGCATTCGTCCCATGGCGCCAGCTTGTTGGCGAGCCAGGCCACGCCGGTGGCCGGATGGTTGAGCACCGCGGCGGCCACGCCCGATTCCTCGATCACGCCGTTCTTGTACAGCAGGGCGCTGACCCAGCGCAGGTCGACCGCGTCGGGCTTCACGGGGCGGCCGCCGGTCACGATGCCGGCATTGGCCGCGTTGTCGGAGATGGTGTCGAACACGCGGCGCATCTGCTTGGTGTGGCGGTCGAACTGCTCGATGCGCGAATCGATGATCTCGATCGCCGGCACCACGTAGTCGGTGGCCGCGAGCACGTCGAAGATCGTCACCTTCGGCCCCTGCAGCCGCTTGCCGAGCACGAAGGCCAGCTCGACCTCGACCCGCGGCGCGATGAAGCGCGTGAACGGGATGTCACCGCCCTGGTCGAAGAACATGTCGTCGAGCAGGGTGCCGTAGTCGGGCTCGTCGATCTGGCTGGCCTGCTGCATCGCGCGCGAGGTCAGGCCGATCTTGTGGCCCTTGACGATGCGCCCCTCGGAGATCTTGGTCCTGACCCATTCGCGCGAGATCGCATAGCCGTCCTCGATCGTCATTTCGGGGTAGCGCTTCGAGAAGTGCTCGACCTGCACGCGCGACTTCTCGCTCTCGTTGAGTTCGGCGGCCAGTTGCCGGATGAGATGGGTGTCGAGCATGGTTCAGGCCTTGTTGAAGAGAGGATGCAGGTTGCTGTGCTTGCTGTCGTAGACCTGGCCCGGGCTCTCGTCGATCTGCAGCGTGATGCCGATGTGGCGCGCATCGAAGATCGGCGCGAAGTGCGCCTGGGTCACGGCCAGCAGCGCATCGCCGACGCGCTTCTGCACGGAAGCCGAGCGCCCCGAGCCCATGCGTACATTGAGGTACACGAAGGCGTAGTCGGCGCGGCCGTCGGCCACCGCGTAGTGGGCGGCCGGGTAGGCCAGCACGCGCGTGCCGCCGGTCGGGTAGACCTGCCTGCCCTCGTCGTCGCGCTGCGCGAGCATGCAGTCGGCCAGCGAGCGGCACAGCGCCGACATGTCGGTCTCGCCCTCGATGTTGGGCGTGTAGAGGATCACGAGGTGCGGCATGCGGTTCTCCGGGGCGGCAGGGTCAACGGATCAAAGGCGCGTCACGCTCTGGAATCCCTCGGCGCTCGACGCCTGCGCGTTCGGGATCGCGTGGCCATCCTGCGGCGTGACCGGGAAGAGCGCATTGATCTGGCCGGTGGCGGAAGATCCGAAGTAGGGCGTGATCACCTCCGCTTTGCCGTCGTAGGCCGACCAGCCGAGGGCGCCGAGCACCATGGCCGTGTCGTGCATGAACCCCTCGCCGTGGCCCTTGGCTGCGTACTCCGGCAGCATCGCGCAGAAGTCGGACCACTCGCCGTGTTCCCACATCCGCACCACCTCGTGGTCCATGCGCTCCAGCAGCGGGCTCCAGACGCGGTCGGCGAACTGCGGCGCCAGGCCGTTCTGCGCAAAGCGATGCGACAGCGATCCGCTGGCCAGGAAGGCCACGGTGCCGTCGTAGTGGTCCTCCACCGCACGGCGCATGGCCCAGCCCAGGCGGGCGCTGTCGTTCAGGTAGTGGCTGGTGCACAGGGCCGAGACGCAGATCGCCTTGAAGTGCAGGTCCTCGTTCATGTAGCGCATCGGGACCAGCGTGCCGTATTCCGGACCGAGCGTGGTGGCGTCGTGCGCCAGCGTCTCCACGCCCCATTCGTTGCATGTCTTCGCGAGCAGCTTGCCGAGTTCCGGATTGCCGGGCATCTCGTAGGGCATGTTGCTGATGAAGTGCGGCAGCTCGTTGCTGGTGTAGACGCCCTTGAAATGCGGCGCGCAATTGAGGTGGTAGCTCGCGTTCACCAGCCAGTGGGTGTCGAAGACCACGATGGTGTCGACGCCCAGTGCGCGGCAGCGGCGGCCGATCTCCTTGAGACCGTCGATGGCGGCCTGCCGGCTGCCCTTGCGCGGGCCGTCCAGCTCGCTCAGGTAGAGCGAGGGCACGTGCGTGATCTTGGCGGCGAGGGCGAGCGTTCCCATGGTCAGACCCCCCAATGCGGAATGTGATGCGAGCCGAGCGACACCGCCACGTTCTTCGGTTCGCAGAAGACCTCGTAGCTCCAGGTGCCGCCTTCGCGCCCCGTGCCCGAGGCCTTGGTGCCGCCGAAGGGCTGGCGCAGGTCGCGCACGTTCTGGCTGTTGACGAAGCACATGCCGGCTTCCACCGCCGCGGCGACGCGGTGCGCACGGCCGATGTTCTCGGTCCACACGTAGCTCGACAGTCCGTAGGCGATGTCGTTGGCGAGGCGGATCGCATCGGCCTCGTCCTTGAACGGAATCAGGCAAGCGACCGGGCCGAAGATCTCGTCCTGCGCGATCTTCATGCGGTTGTCGACGTCGGCGAACACGGTGGGCAGCACGTAGTTGCCGCGCCGGACGCGCTCCGGCAGCTCGGGCGCGCCGAGGCCGCCGCACAGCAGCGTGGCGCCTTCCTTCGGCCCCAGCTCGATGTAGCTGCGCACCTTGGCCAGGTGGGCCTGCGAGATCATCGGCCCGACGATGGTCTTCTCGTCGAGCGGATCGCCGACCGTGATGCGCTTCGCGCGCTCGGCGAACTTCGCGGCGAAGTCGGCATAGATCGACTGCTGCACCAGGATGCGCGAGCCCGCCGTGCAGCGCTCGCCGTTGTTGCTGAAGATCATGAAGATCGCCGCATCGAGCGCGCGGTCGAGGTCGGCGTCGTCGAAGATCACGAACGGGCTCTTGCCGCCGAGCTCCATGCTGAACTTCTTGAGGCCCGCGCTCTTCACGATGCGGTTGCCCGTGGCGGTCGATCCGGTGAACGAGATGGCGCGCACATCCGGGTGCGCCACCAGCGGCTCGCCGGCTTCCTTGCCGTAGCCGTGCACCAGGTTCAGCACGCCCGCCGGAATGCCGGCCTCGAGCGCCAGCTCGCCCAGGCGCGCGGCCGTCAGCGGCGACAGCTCGCTCATCTTGAGCACCGCCGTGTTGCCGAAGGCCAGGCAGGGCGCGACCTTCCAGGTGGCGGTCATGAAGGGCACGTTCCACGGCGAGATCAGCGCGCACACGCCCACCGGATGGAACAGCGTGTAGTTCAGGTGCGTGGGCGTCGGGTAGGTGTGGCCGTCGACGCGCGTGCACATCTCGGCGAAGTAGTAGAAGTTGTCGGCCGCGCGCGGCACCAGCTGCTTGCCGGTCTGCGCGATGACCTGGCCGCAGTCGTTGGTCTCGGTCTGCGCGATCTCGGGCACGTGCGCGGCGATCAGGTCGCCGAGCTTGCGGATCAGCCTGGCGCGTTCGGGCGCGGGCAGGCCGGCCCACTTCGGAAAGGCTTCCTTGGCAGCGGCCACGGCCGCATTCACCTCGGCCTCGCCGCCCGAGGCGACCTCGGCCAGCACTTCCTGGGTGGCGGGGTTGACGGTCTGGAAGTAGTCGCGGCCGGCGACGGATTTGCCGTTGATGAGGTGGTCGATCTGCATGGGGTGTCCTTCGGGGGTCAGTCGAGCCKGATCTCGCGCGAGGCGATCAGCGCCTGCCATTTCTTGCGCTCCGACTGCACATAGCGGTTCATCTCGGCGGCGTCGGTGGGGCGCGTTTCCCAGCCGGCGTCGAAGAGCTTCTGGCGCACGCCAGGGTCGTTCATGGCCTTCAGCAGGTCGGTGCCGAGCTTCTGCTGGATGTCCTTCGGCGTGGCGGCGGGCGCCACCAGGCCTTGCCAGGTGTAGGCCTCGACCCCGGCAAGGCCGAGTTCCTTGGCCGTCGGCACCTGGGGCAGTTGCGGCACGCGCTCGCCGGACATCGCGAGCAGCGGCACCACCTTGCCGGCCTTGACGGCGCTGATGCCGCTGGGCAGGTCGAGCATCATCAGCGGCACCTGGCCGCCCATCAGGTCCTGCAGCGCCGGGGCGCCGCCCTTGTAGGGCACGTGTAGCAGCTGCACGCCGGCCTCGCGCTGGAACAGCTCCAGTGCCAGGTGGTGCGGGCTGCCGGCGCCCGGCGTCGCCACGCTGTACTTGCCCGGCGCCGCCTTGAGCGCGGCGATCAGCGCCTTGGCATCGGCGAAGCCCGCGCCCGGCGCGGCCGTGAGGATCAGCGGCGAGCGGCCCATCATGCCGAGCGCGACGAAATCCTTCTCGGCGTCGTAGGGCAGCTTCTTGTAGAGCACCGGGTTGTAGACCAGCACGCCGTTGTCGGCCGAGAACACCGTGTAGCCGTCGCCCGGCGAACGCGCCACGTTCTCGGAGGCGATGATGGCGCTGGCCCCGGGGCGGTTGTCGACCAGCACCGGCTGGCCGATCTGCTGCGACAGCTGGGCCCCCGCCGTGCGGGCGAGAAAGTCGGTGCCGCCGCCGGCCGGATAGCCGACCACCCAGCGCACGGGCTTGGTCGGGAAGGACTGTGCCGGCGCATCGAACGCCACCACCGACGCGGCCAGCGCGGCCATGGCGGCCGCGAGCTTGATCATCTTCTTCATAGGGTCTCCGTTTGCTTCGCCGCTCAGCCCGCGGCAATGGTGTTGATGAGCGCGCCGATCTGCGCGATCTCGGTCACGACCACGTCGCCGGGGCGGCAGTCGACCACGCCGTCGGGCGTGCCCGTGAGGATCAGGTCGCCGGGCGACAAGGTCATGAAGCTGCTGAAGTACTCGATCAGGAAGGGTGCGTCGAAGATCATGTCCTTCGTGTTGCCCGACTGCGTGAGCTTGCCGTTGACCGTGGTCTGCAGCGCCAGCGCCATCGGATCGGCCACATCCCTGGCGTCGACCAGCCAGGGGCCGATCGGCGTGCAGGTGTCGCGGTTCTTCACGCGCAGGTTGGGGCGGTACCAGTTCTCGAGGTAGTCGCGGATCGCGTAGTCGTTGGCCACCGTGTAGCCGCCGATGAAGTCGTAGGCATCGTCGCGCCTGACCTTCTTCGCGGTCTTGCCGATCACGATCGCGAGCTCGCATTCGTAGTGCATGAACTGCACGTCGGCCGGGCGGTAGGTCAGGTGGCGATGGCCGGTCAGCGTGCTCTCGCCCTTGACGAACACCAGCGGCTCCTCGGGGGCCTTGAACGCCAGCTCCTTGGCATGGTCGGCGTAGTTGAGGCCCAGCGCGAGGATGGTGCGCGGGCGCGGCACCGGCGCCAGCGGCGGCAGCCACGACACGGCATCGGCCTGCAGCAGCCGCCCATCGGCCAGGCGCAGCTGGCCATCGGCCTCGACGGCCTCGTGCACCGCGCCTTCGAACAGGATGCGTGCGCGCTTCATGCTTGCTCCTTCACCAGCGTGTTGACCAGGGTCTCGAAGCCCGGCGCACTGATCTCGATGCGGTCGCCGGGACGCGCCAGCGGGCGGCCGGCGTCGCAGCCGAGCATCAGCACCTCGCCGTGCGCCAGCGTCATGAAGTCGCCGACCTCGGCCAGCAGCTGCGCGGCGCTGCGCACCGTCTGCGAGAAGTCGACCGACTGGCGCAGCTCGCCGTTGATGCGCACTTCGAGCTTGAACTGCGCCGGGTCGGCCACCTCCTGCGCGTCGCGCATCGCCGGGCCGATGCCCAGGAAGCCGTCGACGCACTTGAACTTGACCGGCGGGCGGAAGAAGCTCGCATGCGGGATCGACAGGTCGTTCATCAGCACGAAGCCCTCGACGTCGTTGTCGACGCCGATCACCATCGCGATGGTGGCGCCGACCTCCACCTCGGCCACCTGCGCCGGCACGGTGATCGTGCTGCCATGCGGGCTCCAGGTGTTGGCAGTCTTGACGTAGAGCACCGGCGCCTTCGGCGGTGCCTGGTACGGCGGCTGGCTCATCTGCGGCGCCAGGGCGTCGAACTCCGCGCGGAAGTTCAGCAGCACGCCGTAGACGGTGCCTGTGGGGGTGTAGCTCATGGTTGTGGTTGCTCCAGTGCGATGAGTTCGTCGAGCAAGGCATAGATCTGGGCGAGCTTCTGTTTGCCCATCGCCTCTTCCATCCACGCGTAGTGGGCTTCGATGCTGGTCGAGAGCTTCTTCACCAGCCGGCGCCCGTGCGCCGTGGCCTCGACCACGGTGCGACGCTGGTCCTCGGGGTCGCGGCTGCGCGTGATGAGCTCGTCGCGCTCCATGCGCGCCAGCACGCCGGTCAGGCTCGGCCCGAGGATGAAGGCCTCGCGCGCCACGCGGCCGGTTTCGACCGCGCCGTGTTCGCCGAGCACGCGCAGCACGCGCCATTGCTGGTCGGACAGCGAATGCTCGCGCAGGCTGGGCCGCGTGTGGCCCATGACGGCCTCGCGGGCCTGCAGCAGCAGGCGCGGCAAATTGCGGTGGGAGAAGGAAGTGCTCATGTCGGCCCGAATTATTTAATATATTAAATGATTGGGTCAAGTGGGCAAGCCTGCGGGTAAACCCTTTCAGCGATGAGAGCCTAGGCAGGCGCCTTGCCCTTGACGGCCCAGGCCAGCGCCGCATAGGAGCGCGGGCCGTCCGCGTCGCCGTCGAGATAGGCGGACTCGACGGCTTCGCGCAGCCGGGCGTGCGCTTCCTCGCCCAGCGTGGCGATGTATTCCGCACCGGGGCCGTCCTTGCCCTCGAAGGGCGCCCAGTAGTCCGCGAATGAAGCGAACTCCATCCGGATGCTGAGCGTCGTCTCGTCGACGCCCTTGAAGCCGGCGGCGCGCCACGCCCGGGCCAGTTCGCCGGGCCGCGTCATCGGCCGCGTGAAGTTGCGGGCGCGCCGCTCCCGCGCTGCCGGGTCGAGCGCGGCGGCGGTGTCGAAGAACATGCGGTTGGAAACGAAGCCGCCACGCACGTCCCACACGGTCGCGCCGACCACGCTCCCGGGCTTGGCGACCCGCCGCATCTCGGCAATCGCCTTGTCCGCGTCGGGCACGAAGTGCAGCAGCAGCAGCGAGAGCACGCGGTCGAAGCTGCGGTCGGGGAAGGGCAGCGCGCAGGCRTCGGCCACCTCGAAGACGATGCGCGGATCCTGGTTGTGGCGCCTGGCATGCGCGATGTAGGGCTCGGCGAGGTCCACGCCGCGCACTTCGCCGGCGCCGGTGCGGCGGGTCACGGCAAAGGCCAGGTGGCCCGTGCCGCAGCCGACATCGAGCACCCGGTCGCCATCCGCGGTGCCGACGAAGTCCAGGAAGGGCAGGGCGAGCTGGCGGCTCCAGCGGCCCATCAGCTTTTCGTAGGCATCGCCGTCGCTGGCGACGAAGGTCGAAGACGTGGTGTTCATCGCGGTCCCCTTCGCACGGATGGGCGCATCGCTTCAACGATGCGTGGCGGATCCCAGCTACAAGATGCCGGAAATCATCATCCCCAGCCCCACGATGCTGACCACCCAGATCGCCGTGCGCAGATAGGTGATGCCGGCGCAGTAGACGGGGACGTACAGCACCCGGGCCCAGAAGAAGATCTGCGCGCCCGTGGCGATCCTCGGGCTGGTCGCGCCCGCTGCATGCGCCACCAGCGCGATCGCGGCGAACAGCACGAAGTTCTCGAGCGTGTTGCGGGCTGCGCGCTCGGCGCGCCCTGCGAAGGGCGTGGCCTCGGGCAGCTTGTCGCGGTTGCCCAGCGCCATCAGGGTGCCGGACGGCGTCCAGCCCTTGACCCGGATGAGGCTCGCGAGGAGCACGGTGAGCCAGGTCAGGATGGCCATGTAGATCACGAGCGTGAGGGTGCTGGTCATGTCGAGGTCCTTGTGGCTCCGGGCGTATCGGCTCAGCGGTTGAGGAAGCAGATGTCCGGCTTGCCGACCACCCCGACGGCCTGCATCRCCTCGCGCAGATCCGCGGATTCGGCGAACGCCTTGGCTCGGGCGATGTCCTGCGCCTCGAACAGCATCACGACCTCGTTGGCGTCATCGACGCCGCGCAGCAGGTATTGCTCGGTGAGCCCTGCCTCGTCGCGCTTGGGCGCGTGGGCGTCATAGCCCGCCTTCCAGACGGTGAAGTCCTTGACCTTGTGCCTGATCAGCATGAAACCGTTCATGACGATGCTCCTCGAAACGAGTGGCGTCAGCGGGAATGAACCGGTCGCGGCAGCGCTGACCCAGCCGCGTTCGGTCGCTGTGATACAGCGGTCATCCTCTTGCCCCTGGCAGATTCGGCGTGGGAGAACGATAGGCGTCCTGGGCGTTGGCGTCTCGCCTGGGTTTGTACCTATCGCCTGCCGGCCGGCGCGCCCAGCCTCCCTACACCAACCCCCACTCGACAGGCGGGTGCTGGCGTAGACCGTGCGGCGGGGGCACGCGCCCGCAGTCCTGCAGACATCCCGCATCGGCGAGACAATGCCGTGCCTTTGTCCGCCGGCCGGCCCGGGGCGACCCACCCGAATCCTTCCGCGCATGTCATCCCCGCCTGCCGTTCCGACCCCGACCTCCACGTCCTCCTCGTCGTTTTCCCTGCGGCGCATCGCCGTGCCGGTCTTCGGCCCCTCGCTGCTGTTCGGCATCGGCGAAGGCGCCATCCTGCCGATCGTGCCGCTCACGGCACGCGATCTGGGGGCCTCGGTGCCGATGGCGGCGCTGATGGTCGCGCTGATCGGCATCGGATCGCTGCTCAACAACATCCCGGCGTCGTTCATCACGATGCGCTGGGGCGAGCGCTGGGCCATCGTCGCGGCGGGCGTGTGGAGCGCGCTCGGCATGGCGCTGTGCGTGTGGACGTCGCACCTGGGCCTGTTCGCCGCGGGCTGCTTCATGGTCGGCATGTCGCAGGCCGTCTACAACCTGGCACGCCAGAGCTACATGACCGAGGCGGTGCCCATCGCCTACCGTGCGCGCGCGCTGTCGACGCTGGGTGGCGTGATGCGCATCGGCATGTTCCTGGGCCCCTTTCTCGCGGCCGCTGCGGTGCATTCCTTCGGCCTGTCCGCGGCCTACGTGGTCGGCTTCGTCGGTGCCATGGGGGCGGCGATCGTGGGCGCGCGCATTCCCGACCTGGAGGCGCCGCCGCTGCCGCCCGGGCATGTCGCGCCCGCCGCGCCGACCATCATCTCGACGCTGCGCGACCACAAGCACGTGTTCCTGACGCTGGGCATCGGCGTGGTGCTGATCAGCGCGGTGCGGGCCTCGCGCCAGGCCGTGATTCCGCTGTGGGCCGACCACCTCGCGCTGGCGCCCTCGGTGGCCTCCCTGATCTACGGCTTGGCCGGCGGTATCGACATGCTGGTCTTCTACCCGGCCGGCAAGGTGATGGACCTGAAGGGCCGGGCCTGGGTGGCGGTGCCGTCGATGCTGATCATGGGGCTGGCGATGCTGCTGATGCCCCTGACGACCGGGACCTTCACGCTGTTGCTCGCGGCACTGGCCATCGGCTTCGGCAACGGCATCGGCTCGGGGATCATCATGACCATCGGCGCCGACCATTCGCCGCGCCACGGGCGCGCGCACTTCCTCGGCGTGTGGCGCCTGATGTCCGACATCGGCTCCTCCTGTGGCCCGGCACTGCTTTCTTTCCTGGCGGCCAGCCTGTCCCTGGCCTCGGGCATCGCCGTCACCGGGCTGATCGCCCTGGCGGCGGCGGGAACGCTGGGGTACTGGATTCCGCGACACGGAGATCGCGGCGGGCGACGGCGGGAGAGATGAGGCGGGCGCGCGTGCGTGTGGCGTAGTGCCCTGAACGCTTCAACCTTCCTATTCGGGCCCATGCCCTGGCAGAACCGGTCAGCCCTGGTTCTCATCTCCCCAGTTCGATGTGAGCAAGCGCCGCGCTCAGCGGTTGAAACCAGGGATCGGCACAGGGTTGCAGTCCGGCGCATTTGACGGATTCAATTGGACGACGGCGTAGTCCCCATTTGAGCGAAGATCCACCGTCGAATAGACGTGCGAGCTGGAGTGGATCGGCAAACCCTCGTAAAGACTGCTCAATGCGTGGGTCGCCACTTCGGCCCTGCGCCTTGCCAGTTCCTTGCTGCCCTGAATCTCGCTGTTGGCGGCGCCTTCAACGTCTGCATCTCCATACTCGAACCAGCCCCGAGCCTCGCCGAGCCAGTTCGCTAGCCGCACAATCTGCGCCCTTTCGAGCTGTGAGGAGTTCTTCGGGAAATCGAGGGTGATCTGAATCACGCGTTTGCACGCTTGAGCGTGGTTGCCGGCCAATACCAGTGCGAGCGCAAGTGCAATCGTCCTAGTGCGCATAGAGAACGTACCCTGTGATGCTGTCCGCATTGTTGCGTGCTTCGATAGGTTGCGAGGCCAAGGCGAGACTCTCGCGCATGCGATAGACCGTGTCGTTCGAGGAAAAGGTGTCGTCGAAGCGCGTCACCTCGTGAATGAGCGTTCCCACTTGGGAGTCGGTCGTATAGGCGATGTGGGGAATGGTGCAGAACTCGACAGCAATGCCGATGGTGTGCGTTTTGATGTCTGGTTTGCAGACTTCCGCGACAAGGCCATGTGAATTTCCTGACGGCGTACATCCAACGTTGCGCATGAGTTGTTCCGAATAGCGTACAAAGTTGTCGCAGGTGAGGCCCTTCAAGACACGGGCGCATGCCGCTAAGCCTGTTTGAAGATGCTGTCGGATTTGTTCGTCGTTCGATTCAAACCACTGGATAACGCGTTGCTGCTCGGGCTTGGTCCATTTCTCCAAGTCTTTCAGCCGCACTTCAATCATCTGGACGGCCTTGTCGCGCAATTCCATAACCAGAGTGCAAAACTCCCTGTTGGTCATATTGGGACAGATGTTCTCCGTCTGCTCAGCCTCGGGTGGATGCGTCACCTCCGAGTCAACCAACTTCTTGCTTGCGGCCAATGTGGACCTGTCCGCCCTCAGCCATCCCGGCACAAGCATGTGTGGCTCCAGATCGCCAGTACCACCACCCATGTCGTCGACCCACGAGGTGTGCACAAGCGTCGCGATGAGCGGCGGGGGAATGGGGCAATGGCAGAGCACCACATCGCCCTCCAGGGCCACTTCGGAAATGAACTCGATGCGGCGGGGACCGCCTGCCTTCGCGATGATGCCCACGCTGTTGCAGCCCTCGCAATAGGCTCGCCCCCCGATCAAGGCGACCTGATGGCCATKAAGGGTGTACTCGCGGCTGCTGTAGGGCAGCACGGCGCCGCCCGGCGCCGGTGGGTCGCCGACCACGATCATCTTTCTCATCATTTTTTTTTGTCTCCTTGCTTTAATGCGTCGATGGCAGTCGACCTGCCCGAACAGTCCGTCGGCGCAGATGATCTGCTTCTGAAGCGCAGCTTTGGCCTCGAATGAAAAAGTTCAGGCATGTCTTATGGGAACGCAGGCGTTGTCGGCTTTGGGATGACAGGATTTCTCGATGGAATGCGGCCTGTGCCTCAGCCGTCTCTCCCGATTCCTTTGTCGAGTGGGCTGCGACGGGCGCCACACCGCCCCTCCTACACTCACCCCCCATGGCCAAGGAAAAAACCCTCTACGTCTGCAGCGAATGCGGCGGCACCAGCCCCAAGTGGCTCGGCAAATGCCCGAGCTGCGGCGCCTGGAACACATTGATCGAGCAGGTTGCCGGCCCCGCGGGCGGCACTGCCAACAACCGCTTCGGCACCCAGTTCTCGTCGCTGGCCGGCTCGGCCGAACTCGCGACCCTGTCTGAAATCGAGGCCACCGACATCGCGCGCGCGCCCACCGGCATCGACGAACTCGACCGCGTGCTGGGCGGCGGCATCGTCGACGGCGGCGTGACGCTGATCGGCGGCGACCCGGGCATCGGCAAGTCCACCCTGCTGCTGCAGGCGGTCGATGCGCTGCAGCACGCCGGGCGCAACGCGCTCTACGTCACGGGCGAGGAGAGCGGCGCCCAGGTGGCCTTGCGCTCGCGCCGGCTGGGCCTGGAGCATTCGCAGGTGCAGGTGCTGGCCGAGATCCAGCTGGAGAAGATCATCGCCACGCTGGACGCGCACCGCCCGGCGATCGCGGTCATCGACTCGATCCAGACCGTGTACTCCGACCAGCTCACCTCGGCCCCGGGGTCGGTGGCCCAGGTGCGCGAGTGCGCCGCGCACCTCACGCGCTTTGCCAAGGCCAGCGGCACCGCGATCGTGCTGGTGGGCCACGTCACCAAGGAAGGCGCGCTGGCCGGCCCGCGCGTGCTGGAGCACATGGTCGACACGGTGCTGTACTTCGAGGGCGACACGCATTCGAGCTTCCGCCTGGTGCGGGCCATCAAGAACCGCTTCGGCGCGGTCAACGAGATCGGCGTCTTCGCGATGACCGAGCGCGGCCTGAAGGGCGTGGCGAACCCGAGCGCGATCTTCCTGAGCCAGCATGCCGAGCCGGTGCCCGGCAGCGTGGTGCTGGTCACGCTGGAAGGCACGCGGCCGATGCTGGTCGAGATCCAGGCCCTGGTCGACGACGGCGGGCCCAGCCCGCGCCGGCTGTCGGTGGGCCTGGACCGCGACCGCCTCGCGATGCTGCTGGCGGTGCTGCACCGGCA
>NZ_JBFUCI010000135.1:0-14370 GCF_056405335.1 Variovorax sp. P1_H12_2 | reverse complement strand
GGTGCTGATCGTCGAACTCCTCAACAGCGCGGTCGAAGCCGCCATCGACCGCATCGGCCCGGAATGGCATTCGCTGTCGAAGGCCGCCAAGGACCTCGGAAGCGCTGCCGTGCTGCTGTCCATTTTGCTGTGCAGCGGCGTCTGGATCGCGGCACTGTGGCAACGCTTCACATAAGCGCGGCATCATTGCGGGATGACTCCCTCTTTTTCGATATGCGTGTATTGCGGCTCGCGCCCCGGCGAGCGACCTGAATTCACGACCGTGGCGCAAGCGGTCGGCCGCTGGATCGGCGAGCGCGGCGGACAACTGGTCTATGGCGGTGGCCGGACCGGCCTCATGGGCACCGTGGCCGAGGCCACGCGTGCAGCCGGCGGCCGCGTGGTCGGCATCATCCCGAAAGCCCTGGTCGACAAGGAACTCGCCAACCGCCAGAGCGACGAACTGCATGTGGTCGACACGATGCACGAGCGCAAGGCCATGATGGGCGAACGCGCCGACGCCTTCCTGGCGCTGCCGGGCGGCATCGGCACCTTCGAGGAACTGTTCGAGATCTGGACCTGGCGCCAACTCGGCTACCACGACAAGCCGGTCGGCATCCTCAACGTCGGCGGCTATTACGACGGCATGCTGGCCTTCCTGGCCAACAGTGTGCGCGAAGGCTTCATGAACGACTGGCAGATGGACCTGGTGCGCACCGGCACCGACACCACCGCCCTGCTGGAAGCCCTGGCCGAAGAGGCGAGCCGTCACCCCAAGGGGGACAAACTCGCAGAAGTCCTTTGATCGCGCGGGGGCCGGCGCAGCCAGGCCCTCGTTGGTGGGACACCGCGGGCCCGGCTTCGCCGGGCCGCCGGTGTCGCCCCCGGTATGGGGTGGGCGCCCGGACACGAAGTGCCGAGCAACCTGGGGGCGAGCTTATACAGCGGCTTCGTCTTCTTCGCCGGTGCGGATGCGCACGACGCGCTCGACGTTCGTGACGAAGATCTTGCCGTCACCGATCTTGCCGGTGCGCGCGGCGCTGACGATGGCGTCGACGCAGCGTTCGACGTCCGCCTCGTTGACCACCACTTCGACGCGCATCTTGGGCAGGAAATCGACCACGTACTCGGCGCCGCGGTAGAGCTCGGTGTGCCCCTTCTGTCGGCCGAAGCCCTTGACTTCGGTCACGGTGAGCCCGGTGACGCCGACCTCGGCCAGGGCCTCGCGCACGTCATCGAGCTTGAACGGTTTGAGGATGGCGGTGATTTGCTTCATACGGTCTTTCTTCCGGCGGTTTCGTTGAACTTGCTGGTGATAGGGTAGCGCCAATCCTTGCCGAAGCTGCGATGGGTGACGCGGATACCCACCGGCGCCTGGCGTCTTTTGTACTCGTTGATCTTGATCAGGCGGGCCACCCGCTCGACCACGGCGCGCTCGTAGCCCGCCGCGATGATCTCGTCGATGCCCTCGTCGTCTTCCATGTAGCGCGCCAGGATGCCGTCGAGGATGTCATAGGGCGGCAGGCTGTCCTGGTCGGTCTGGTCGGGCCGCAGCTCGGCGCTCGGCGGCCGGGTGATGATGCGCTCGGGGATCGGCTCGGCGCCAGTGCCGTACGGATCGTGGGCATTGCGCCAGCGCGCCAGCGCGAACACCGTCGTCTTGAGCAGGTCCTTGATGACCGCGAAGCCGCCCGCCATGTCGCCGTACAGCGTGCAGTAGCCGGTCGCCATCTCGCTCTTGTTGCCGGTGGTCAGCACGATCGAGCCCAACTTGTTCGACAGCGCCATCAGCAGCGTGCCGCGGATGCGGGCCTGCAGGTTCTCCTCGGTCGCATCCTCGGCCAGGCCCTTGAATTCCTCGGCCAGCACGCCCCGGAACGATTCGAAAGTGTGCTTGATCGAGATCTCGTCATAGCGCACGCCGAGCCGCTTGGCCATTTCGCGCGCATCGATCCAGCTGATGTCCGCGGTGTAGGGCGACGGCATCATCACGGCGCGCACGCGGTCGCGTCCGAGCGCATCGACCGCGATCGCCAGCACCAGCGCCGAATCGATCCCGCCGGACAGCCCGAGGATCGCGCCGGGAAATCCGTTCTTGCCGATGTAGTCGCGCACGCCCACCACCAGCGCATCCCAGAGCTGAGCCTCGGCGTCGCGCGGGGCGGCAATGGCTGCGCCGCTGCGCGCGAAGCCGACGCCGGCAGCGCGGCGTTCGAGCTGTGCGAAGACCAGGCGCTCCTTGAAGCTCTCAGCCTGCAGCGCCGTTGCGCCATCGGCCTCGAGGGCGAAGGAGGCGCCGTCGAACACCACTTCGTCCTGGCCGCCGACGAGATGGGCATAGACCAGCGGCAAATTCACCGTCCTGGCGCGCTCGGCCATGCGCACGATGCGCTCGCCTTCCTTGCCGACATGGAAGGGCGAGGCATTGATGACCGCGAGGACCTCGGCGCCGGCCTCCTTCGCGAGTTGGGCCGGCGCGTCGAACCAGGCGTCCTCGCAGATCAGCAGGCCGACCGAGACGCCACCGGCCTCGAACACGCAGACGCCCTCGCCCGGCGTGAAATAGCGGCGCTCGTCGAACACCTGGTAGTTCGGCAGTTCGCGCTTGGCATAGGTGTCGAGAACGCGCCCCTCGCTGAGCACGCTGGCGGCGTTGTGGCGCAACTGCACCGCGACCGACCGGCTGCGCAGGCTGCCGCCCGTGGGATGCCCGACCACCACCACCATGCCGTCGAGATCGGCCAGTTCGGCGGCGACGGCGCGCACCGCGTCGTCGCAGGCGGTGACGAAGGCCGGGCGCAGGAACAGATCCTCGGCCGCATAGCCGCAGATCGACAGTTCGGGCGTGAGCAGCAGGCGCGCGCCCTGGCCGTAGGCGTCGCGCGCCGCGTCGACGATCTTGCGCGCGTTGCCGGCGAGATCGCCCACCACGAAATTGAGCTGCGCGATGGCAAGTTTCAGGGTCATATCAGAGCAGGAAAAGGGCTGGATGATTATGTCATCGGGGCCTGCCGCTCGCCCCGACGGCCCGGGCCCGGCGGCCGCGCGCCGTACGGCCGGCCTCGGGCGGCTTGCCCTGTTACCCTCGGAGGGCGATGCGCCCAGGTTCCTCTTTCGCCAGCTTCTTCGACTCCGTGCTTCCCAGGCCTCAGGGCCAGGCCTACCTGCTGCTCGTGTGCACCACCCTGATCTGGGGCGCCAACGCCGTGGCCGCGCGGCTGGCGGTGGGCGAGGTGTCGCCGATGATGCTGACCTTCTCGCGCTGGATCGTCTGCTGCGCCGCGCTGGCCATCACCGCGAGGCAGCCCATCGCCGAGCACTGGCGCGCGCTGCTGCCGTCCTGGCGCTCGATCACGCTGATGGGGGCCCTTGGCTTCACGGGCTTCAATGCGCTTTTTTATGCGGCGGCCCATCACACGACGGCGATCAACATCGCGATCATCCAGGGCACCATTCCGGTGCTCGTCCTGATCGGCAGTTTCTTCTTCTTCGGCACCCGGATCACGGCCCTGCAGATCATCGGCGTGGTGCTCACGCTCGGCGGCATCGCGGTCGTGGCCTCGCGCGGTCAACTCGCGCTGCTGGCCGACCTGGCCTTCAACATCGGCGATGTCTGGATCGTGGTCGCCTGCCTGCTGTATGCCGGCTATGCCCTGGGGCTGCGGCGACGCCCCGCGGTGCCCGCGATCGTTTTCTTTGCGGCGACCGCCGCGGTGGCCTGCGTGGTCTCGCTGCCGCTCGTCGCCGCGGAAATCGCGCTGGGGCAATTCTTCATCCCGACCGGCAAGGGCGTGGCGCTGGTGCTGTTCATCGGGCTCTTGCCCAGCTTCATCTCGCAGGTCACCTTCATCCACGCCGTGACGCTGATCGGGCCGGCGCGCGCCGGCGTCTTCCTCAACCTGGTGCCGATCTTCGGGCCGCTGCTGGCCGTCCTCATCCTCGGCGAGCCACTGTCGGCCTATCACGCGGTGGCGCTGGCCCTGGTGCTGGGCGGCATCTACATCGCCGAGTCCTTCGGGGCCGGCAAGCGCAAGACGGAACACCCTTGAGCACTCCGATCGTCCGCATCCACCGCTCGCCGACCGAGATCGACCCGGCGGCCTGGGACGGCTTGCTGGCCTTGCAGTCCGCCCCCTCCCCCTTCATGCGCCATGCCTACCTGTGCGCCCTGGACGCCAGCGGCTGCGCCTCGCCTGCGAACGGCTGGACGCCGCAGTTCATCACGCTGTGGCGGGGCAAGCAGCTCGCGGCGGCCTGCCCGCTCTACGTCAAGGACCACTCCTACGGCGAGTACGTCTTCGACTGGGCTTGGGCCAACGCCTACCAGCAGCATGGGCTGGCCTACTACCCCAAGGCGGTCGCCGCCGTGCCGTTCACGCCGGTGCCGGGCGCCCGCCTCCTGGCGCTCGACGCGGAAAGCCGCTTGCTGCTGGTGCAGGCCGCGGTCGCCTGGTGCAAGGAGGAAGCACTGTCCTCGCTGCACCTGCTGTTCGGCGCCGACGAAGACATCGCCGCCTGCGCCGAAGCCGGACTGATGCTGCGCCACACGGTCCAGTTCCACTGGATCAATGCAGCCCCCGCGGGGCTGCCCGGTGGGGGGACCACGGCCCCCACGCTCGGCACTGACGTGTCCTCGCTGCCCGGCGGGGAAACCAGCCCATGGAAGGACTTCGACGCCTTCCTCGCCAGCCTGTCGCACGACAAGCGCAAGAAGATCCGCCAGGAACGCCGCAAGGTGCACGACGCCGGGGTGAGCTTTCGCTGGTCGCGCGGCACGGACATCAGCGGTGCGGACTGGGATTTCTTCTATCGCTGCTACGACCGCACCTACCGCGAGCACGGCAACCCGCCCTACCTGAACCGCGAATTCTTCCACCGGATGGCCTCCGACATGCCGGAGGCCTGGCTGCTGTTCATCGCCGAGCGCGAGGGCCGACCGATCGCGGCCAGCCTGATCGCGCTGTCGGCCGGCCTCGGCGGCGCCGACGACTCGCCGGCGCCGCTGATCGCCTACGGCCGCTACTGGGGTGCGCTCGAGCGTGTGGACTGCCTGCACTTCGAGGCCTGCTACTACCAGCCGCTCGCGTGGTGCATCGCGCACGGCGTCGGGCGCTTCGAGGGCGGCGCGCAGGGCGAGCACAAGATGGCGCGCGCGCTGATGCCGGTGCGCACCACCAGTGCGCACTGGCTGGCACACCCGTCCTTCGCCGACGCGGTGGAGCGCTTCCTGGAGCGCGAAGGCGCGGGCATCGAGAACTACCTGGACCACCTGGGCGAACGCAGCCCGTTTCGCCACGACGAATGAAGGCCTGGGCGGCGCAGGGACAAGCGGCCCCCTTCTATACTCCGCGCCGATGTCCCGATTGCACCGATTCTGGTTCCTGCTCGCGCTGCTGCTGCCCCTGCAGCTGACCTGGGCCAGTGCCAGCGCCTATTGCGCTCACGAGAGCAATCCGGGCCACGCGACACACATCGGACATCACGGCCACCTTCATCAGGCCGACCCGCAGAAGGCCGCCTCGGGCCAGGGTCTGCTCGACAACGACTGCGGCGCCTGCCACGCGTCCTGCGCGCTGCCGCTGCCGGCATCGGACGGCTCGACCCACGCACCCGACCTCAGGCCAGGGCGCGCGTCGGTGCCGCCGCAGCACTACCTGTCCGCGCAGCCGCGCGCACCCGACCGGCCTCAGTGGCCCCGTCTCGCTTGACCGGCGAGACGCGCAACACACATCCCCGTTTCCGTCCCGCCGAATCCTCTGGTTCAACCCTCATGAGATTCGATGCGAAGACTTCTATGGCCGCTCGGGCTGGCGGCCGCCTTGTCCAGTCCCTTCCACGTCCAGGCCCAGCCTGAGACTTCTTCTTCAACTTCCCGCAGCCACGATCCTGCGAATGCGCTGACCCTGGCGACGRCCTCGGCCCTCGCGGAGGCCTACAGCCCGAGCGTGTCGGCGGCCCGCCGCGAGATCGAGGCCAGCGAAGGCGAGCGGCAGCAGGCCGGCCTGCTGCCGAATCCGGAACTGGCCCTGCTGGTCGAGGACGAGCGCCAGGCCTTTCGAACCACGACCACCCAGCTCAACATTCCGCTCGAGCTCGGTGGCAAGCGCGCCGCGCGCGTGGCGGAAGCCGAGCGAACAACCGACCTGGCCCGCGCCGCACTGGCCGGAGCGCAGGCCGATCTGCGCGCCGAGCTCGTCGCGGCCTTCTTTCGCGTGCTGGTGGCGCAAGAGCGCGTGACGCTCGCGGCCGGTTCGGCCGACCTCGCCGCCCGCGGCGCCGAAGTCACGGCCCGCAGGGTCACGGCCGGCAAGATCTCGCCGGTGGACGAAACCCGAGCGCGGGTGGAACAGGCCAACGCCGCGCTGGAACTGGCCGATGCGCAAGCCGAACTGCAAACCGCGCGACAGGCTCTGGCCTCGTTCTGGGGCAGCCCCGAACTGGCCTATGCCCAGGTGCGCGGCGACCTCGATGCCTGGCCGGTGCGGCCCGGGGTGCAGCAGCTGCTGGCCGAACTCGATACCTCGCCCGCGCTGACGGCGAGCCGGCTCGAATTCGAAAGACGCCAGGCCGGCGTGGACGTCGAGCGCAGCAAGCAGTACCCGGACCTCACGCTGAACGTCGGGACCAAGCGGCTCAACGAGACGCAGATCACGCAGGCCATCGTGGGACTCACCGTGCCCCTGCCCTTGTTCGACCGCAACCAGGGCTGGCTCCAGGCCGCCAGCAGCCGCGCGGCCAAGGCCGAGGACGACTTGCGGGCGGCGCGCACCCGGCTCGTGAATGAGGTGCAGCAGGCGTCGAGCCGCCTCGCGCGCGCCCGCGCGTCGGCCGAGATGCTGAAGGCCACGATCCTTCCGGCCGCACAGCAGGCACACGACGCGGCGACGCGTGGCTTCGAGGCCGGCAAGTTCGGCTTCCTCGACGTGCTCGACGCCCAGCGCAGCCTGCTGCAGGCGCGCGTGCGCTATGTCGATGTCGTGACCAGCGCCTACCAGGCCGCCACGACCCTCGACCGGATTCTCGGTCGCCAACCCCACGAACAGGCAGCGAAATGACACTCTCGAACAAGCAGAAGGTCGCGATCGCGGCCATCGTGATCCTGGGCGCGCTCGCGGGCGCCGCCATGCGGATGACCGGAGGCTCGCCGGAAAGCGCCGGTGCGGGCCATGGGCATGAAGAAGCCGCCGGCCATGACGACCACGAGCACCACGGCAAGGAATCCGCCGCCGGCCACAAGGAGTCCCAAGGCCATGGCGACAAGGCGAACGCCCACGGCGCAACGGAAGAAAAACAGGAAAGGGTCGAACTCTCCGCCGGGCAGATCGAGGCCGCCGGCATCGAACAGCAGGTGGCCGGCAGCGCCCGCGTGCAGGTCACGCTGCAGCTGCCGGGCGAGATCCGCTTCAACGAGGACCGGACCGCCCACGTGGTGCCGCGGCTCGCTGGAGTGGTCGAAAGCGTGCCCGTGCAACTGGGCCAGCAGGTCCGCAAGGGCCAGCTGCTGGCCGTGATCGCCAGCTCCGCATTGTCCGAGCAGCGCAGCGAACTGCTGACCGCGCAGCGGCGCCTCGAACTCGCCCGCTCGACCTACGAGCGAGAAGAGAAACTCTGGAAGGACAAGATCTCGGCCGAGCAGGACTATCTGCAGGCCCGTACGGCGCTGCAGGAAGCGCGGATCGCACTGCAGAACGCGCAGCAGAAGCTCGGCGCGGTCGGCGGCGCTGCGAATGCGTCGGGCGCGCTGAACCAGTTCGAGCTGCGCGCGCCTTTCGAGGGCACCATCGTCGAGAAGCACATGGCGCTCGGCGAGGCGGTGCGCGAGGACGCCAGTGTCTTCACGCTGTCGGACCTCTCCTCGGTGTGGGCCGAGATGGCCGTGCCCGCGCAGGACATCGACCGCGTCCGCGTCGGCGGCAAGGTGCTCGTGAGCTCCACGGCTTCCAGCGTCAAGGCCGAGGGCACCGTGTCCTATGTCGGCGCGCTGATCGGCGAACAGACGCGCACCGCGAAGGCGCGCGTCACACTGGCCAATCCGCAGCTCGCGTGGCGGCCCGGGCTGTTCGTCACGGTGACCGTGATCACGCAGGAGGCCGAGGCGCCGGTGACCGTGCGCGCCGATGCGGTGCAGACGCTCGACGACCGGAGCGTGGTCTTCCTGGCCGTGCCCGGCGGCTTCGTCGCGCAGCCGGTGACCCTGGGCCGCAGGGGTGGTCCTTTCGTCGAGATCACGCAGGGCCTGGAGCCGGGCGCCCGCTACGCCAGCTCGAACACCTACGTCCTCAAGTCCGAGCTCGGCAAAGCCGGCGCGAGCCACACCCACTGAGGCGCGAGACACATGTTCGAACGCCTCATACGCTTCGCCATCGAACAGCGATGGCTGGTGATCCTCGCCGTGCTCGGAATGAGCGCCCTCGGCATCTACAACTACGGGCGCCTGCCCATCGACGCGATACCGGACATCACCAATGTCCAGGTGCAGGTCAACACCTCGGCGCCCGGCTACTCGCCGCTCGAGATGGAGCAGCGCGTCACCTACCCGATCGAGTCGGTGATGGCCGGGCTGCCGGGCCTGGAACAGACCCGGTCGCTGTCGCGCTACGGCCTGTCGCAGCTGACCGTGATCTTCAAGGACGGCACCGACATCCACTTCGCACGCCAGCTCGTCAACCAGCGCATGCAGGAGGCCAGGGACAAGCTGCCCGACGGCGTGACGCCCACCATGGGCCCGATCTCCAGCGGCCTCGGCGAAATCTACCTGTGGACTGTGGAGGCCGATGACGATGCGAGGAAGCCCGACGGCACCCCCTACACGCCGACCGACCTGCGCGAGATCCAGGACTGGGTCATCAAGCCGCAACTGCGCAACGTGCCGGGCGTCACGGAGATCAACACCATCGGCGGCTTCGACAAGCAGTTCCAGGTGGCGCCCGACCTGGAGCGCCTCGCCGCGCGCGGCCTGAGCCTCCAGGACGTGGTCACGGCACTGGAGCGCAACAACGCCAACGTCGGCGCCGGCTACATCGAGCGGCGCGGCGAACAGTACCTGGTGCGCGCGCCGGGCCAGGTGAAATCGATCGACGACCTGCGCGAGATCATCGTCGGCAGCGCGCAGGGCCAGCCGGTGCGTATTCGCGACGTCGCCGAGGTATCGATCGGGCAGGAACTGCGCACCGGCGCGGCCACCGAGAACGGCCGCGAAGTGGTGCTCGGCACGGTCTTCATGCTGCTCGGGGAAAACAGCCGCGCGGTCTCGCAGGCGGTCGACCGGCAGATGGCCGTGATCAACCGCAACCTGCCGCCCGGCGTGAAGGCGGTCACGGTCTACGACCGCACGGTGCTGGTCGACAAGGCCATCGCCACCGTGAAGAAGAACCTGCTCGAAGGTGCGGTGCTGGTGATCGCGGTGCTGTTCCTGTTCCTGGGCAATATCCGCGCGGCGATCATCACCGCGCTGGTGATTCCGTTCTCGATGCTGTTCACTTTCACCGGCATGGTGCACTACCGGATCAGCGCCAACCTGCTGAGCCTGGGCGCACTGGACTTCGGAATCATCGTCGACGGCGCGGTGGTGATCGTCGAGAACTGCGTGCGGCGGCTCGCCCATGCCCAGGCGCACCACGGCCGGCCGCTGACGCGCTCGGAGCGCTTCCACGAGGTGTTCGCGGCATCCAAGGAGGCCCGGCGCCCGCTGATCTTCGGGCAGCTGATCATCATGATCGTCTACCTGCCGATCTTCGCGCTCACCGGCGTCGAGGGGAAGATGTTCCAGCCGATGGCCTTCACGGTCGTGATCGCGCTGGTCGGCGCGATGGTCCTCTCGGTCACCTTCGTGCCGGCGGCGGTCGCGCTGTTCATCGGCGACAAGGTCGCCGAGAAGGAGAACCGGCTGATGCAATGGGCCCGGCGCTGGTACGCGCCGGCACTGCGTCACAGCATCGCCAACACCCCCGTGGTGCTGACGGCCGTGGTCGTGATCGTGGCGCTGTCGCTGCTGGCGGGGAGCCGGCTGGGCCGGGAGTTCGTGCCCAATCTGAACGAAGGCGATTTCTCGATCCAGGCATTGCGCATACCGGGCACCAGCCTCACGCAATCGGTCGAGATGCAGGCGCGCATCGAAGAGCGGCTGAAGCAGAAGTTTCCCGAGATCGAACGCATCTTCGCGCGCACCGGGACGGCGGAAATCGCGTCCGACCCGATGCCGCCGAACATCTCCGACGGCTACATCATGCTCAAGCCCGAGTCGCAGTGGCCCACGCCGCGCAGGACGCGTGAAGAACTGCTGGCCGCAGTGCGCGAGGAGGTCGCCCAGCTGCCGGGCAACAACTACGAGTTCTCGCAGCCGATCCAGCTGCGCTTCAACGAACTGATCTCGGGCGTGCGCTCGGACGTCGCGGTCAAGGTCTTCGGCGACGACAACGAGGTGCTGAACGACACCGCCAACCGCATCGCCGCCGTGCTGCAGGCGGTCCCCGGAGCGACGGAAGTGAAGGTCGAGCAGACCACCGGACTGCCGATGCTCAGCGTGAACATCGACCGCGCCAAGGCCACGCGCCACGGCCTGAACATGAACGAGGTGCAGGAGGCGGTCTCGATCGCCATCGGCGGCAAGGAAGCAGGCACCTTCTTCCAGGGCGACCGCCGCTTCGACATCGTCGTGCGGCTGCCGGAGTCGGTGCGCGGCGACATCGAGGCGCTGGGCCGGCTGCCGATCGCGCTGCCGAAGGACGGCAACGGCCGCAGCGCCTTCGTGCCGCTGTCAGAGCTCGCCACGCTGGAGATCGCGCCCGGGCCGAACCAGGTCTCGCGCGAGAACGGCAAGCGCCGCATCGTGGTCAGCGCCAACGTGCAGGGCCGAAGCATCGGCAGCTTCGTGCCCGAAGCCGAGGCGGCGCTGCAGGCCGGGGTCAAGCTGCCGACCGGCTACTGGAACACCTGGGGCGGCACCTTCGAGCAGCTCGAATCGGCGACGGCGCGGCTCAAGGTCGTCATACCGGTGGCACTGCTGCTGGTCCTGGTGCTGCTGTTCGCGATGTTCGGCAACCTGAAGGACGGGCTGCTGGTCTTCACCGGCATCCCGTTCGCGCTGACCGGCGGCATCGTTGCGCTGTGGCTGCGCGACATCCCGATTTCGATCTCGGCCGCGGTCGGGCTGATCGCGCTGTCAGGCGTGGCGGTGCTCAACGGGCTGGTGATGCTGTCGTTCATCCGCAACCTGCGCGACGAGGGCCGCAGCCTCGACCAGGCCATCCACGAAGGCGCGCTGACCCGGCTGCGGCCGGTGCTGATGACGGCATTGGTGGCGTCGCTGGGCTTCGTCCCGATGGCCATCGCCACGGGCACCGGCGCCGAGGTGCAGCGGCCGCTGGCCACGGTGGTGATCGGCGGCATCCTGTCGTCGACCGCGCTGACGCTGTTGGTGCTGCCGCTGCTGTACCGTCTGGCGCATCGGCGCGAGGCCGACGACCCTACTTCTTGAAGTTCGCGATGCCGTCCATGATTTCCTTCTTGGCGGCATCGATGCCTTCCCAGCCCAGCACCTTGACCCACTTGCCGGCTTCCAGGTCCTTGTAGTGCTCGAAGAAGTGGGTGATGGCCTTCAGGCGCATCGGATTCACGTCCTCGACCTTCTTCCAGTGGCTGTAGATCGGCAGCACCTTGTCGGTCGGCACGGCGAGCACCTTGCCGTCGACGCCGGCCTCGTCTTCCATCATCAGGATGCCGATCGGCCGGCAGGGCACCACCACGCCCGGCACCAGCGCCCAGGGCGTGATCACCAGCACGTCGACCGGATCGCCGTCGCCCRACAGGGTCTGCGGCACGTAGCCGTAGTTGGTCGGGTAGTGCATCGCGGTCGTCATGAAGCGGTCGACGAAGATCGCGCCGGATTCCTTGTCGACTTCGTACTTGATCGGGTCGGCGTTCATCGGGATCTCGATGACGACATTGAAGGCTTCGGGGGCGTCTTTGCCGGGGGAAACTTGGCCGAGGGACATGGTCTGTCTTGGAGTAGTTGAAAGTGTTAGAGGGATGCGGACAAACCCGAAGTTTACTTTCCATGTCACAGCACGGTCGCACAGAAAGTCACTTTTGCCTGTAAATTGCCTACGTTGGCCAATCGGTCCCTGCCCTTCGCGGCACCGGGGCTTCGAGGAAGCAACGCGGCGGAAGCACTGTCCCGTACGCGTTGCGCACAGGGTCGGGCTTTCGTCTCCATTAGTTACAACGAACGACTGGAGAAGCAAGGCATGACTGGCAACACCCCTCTCGTCCTCGCCATCGTCTGCGGCCTGGTGGCCGTGGGCTATGGTTTCTGGGCGCGCAGCTGGATTCTGTCCAAGGACCCGGGCAACGCCCGAATGCAGGAGATCGCAGCCGCGATCCAGACCGGCGCTGCGGCCTATCTGGCCAAGCAGTACCGCACCATCGCGGTGGTCGGCATCGTGCTGGCGATCCTGATCGGGATCTTTCTCGACGTCACCACGGCGGTCGGCTTCATCATCGGCGCGGTGCTCTCGGGTGCCTGCGGGTTCATCGGCATGAATGTGTCGGTGCGCGCCAACGTGCGTACCGCGCAGGCCGCGACCCAGGGCATCGGCCCGGCGCTGGACGTGGCTTTCCGCGGCGGCGCCATCACCGGCATGCTGGTAGTGGGGCTCGGCCTGCTGGGCGTCTCGGCCTTCTACTGGTTCCTCGCCGGCAACGGCGCGCTGACGCCGGACAAGAACCTCGCGAACCTGCTCAATCCGCTGATCGGCTTCGCCTTCGGCTCCTCGCTGATCTCGATCTTCGCGCGGCTCGGCGGCGGCATCTTCACCAAGGGCGCCGACGTCGGCGCCGACCTGGTGGGCAAGGTCGAGGCCGGCATCCCCGAGGACGACCCGCGCAATCCGGCGGTGATCGCCGACAACGTGGGCGACAACGTCGGCGACTGCGCCGGCATGGCGGCCGACCTGTTCGAGACCTATGCGGTGACGCTGATCGCGACCATGGTGCTGGGCGCGCTGATGGTGACGGCGGCGCCCGTCAATGCGGTGATGTACCCGCTGGCGCTCGGCGGCGTGTCGATCATCGCGTCGATCATCGGCTGCTTCTTCGTCAAGGCCTCGCCGGGCATGGTGAACGTGATGCCGGCGCTGTACAAGGGCCTGGCGGTGGCGGGCATCCTGTCGCTGATCGCCTTCTGGTTCGTGACCAGCTGGCTGATCCCGGACAACGCCATCGCACCCTCGGGCAGCCAGCTGAAGCTGTTCGGCGCCTGCTTCGTCGGCCTGGCGCTGACCGCGGCGCTGGTCTGGATCACCGAGTTCTATACCGGCACCCAGTACTCGCCGGTCAGGCACATCGCGCAGGCCTCGACCACCGGCCACGGCACCAACATCATTGCCGGCCTCGGCGTCTCGATGCGTTCCACCGCCTGGCCGGTGATCTGCGTCTGCATCGCGATCCTGGCCTCGTACACGCTGGGCGGCCTCTACGGCATCGCAGTGGCTGCCACCGCGATGCTCAGCATGGCGGGCATCGTGGTGGCGCTCGACGCCTACGGCCCCATCACCGACAACGCCGGCGGCATCGCCGAGATGTCGGAGCTGCCGGCCAGCGTTCGCGACGTCACCGACCCGCTGGACGCGGTGGGCAACACCACCAAGGCCGTGACCAAGGGCTATGCCATCGGCTCGGCCGGCCTCGCGGCACTGGTGCTGTTCGCCGACTACACCCACAAGCTCGAAGGCTACGGGCTGGCGATCAGCTTCAACCTGAGCGACCCGATGGTGATCGTCGGCCTGTTCATCGGCGGCATGATCCCCTACCTGTTCGGCGCGATGGCGATGGAAGCCGTGGGCCGCGCGGCCGGCTCGGTCGTCGAGGAGGTGCGCCGTCAGTTCCGCGAGATCCCCGGCATCATGGAAGGCACCGGGAAGCCCGAATACGGCCGCGCCGTGAGCATGCTGACCGGGGCGGCGATCAAGGAAATGATGATCCCCTCGCTGCTGCCCGTGGTGGTGCCGATCGTGGTCGGCCTGGTGCTCGGACCCAAGGCGCTGGGCGGCCTGCTGATGGGCACCATCGTCACCGGCCTGTTCGTCGCGATCTCGATGTGCACCGGCGGCGGGGCCTGGGACAACGCCAAGAAGTACATCGAGGACGGCCACCACGGCGGCAAGGGCTCCGAGGCGCACAAGGCGGCGGTCACCGGCGACACCGTCGGCGACCCCTACAAGGACACGGCCGGCCCGGCGGTCAATCCGCTGATCAAGATCATCAACATCGTGGCGCTCCTGATCGTGCCGCTGGTGGTCAAGTTCCACGCCGGCGATGCGGGTGCGATGACGGCGCCGGCCGCGGCCCCGCCGCCCGTCACCGCACCCGCGGCCCCGCCGCCCGTCACCGCAC
>NZ_JBFUCI010000134.1:0-14464 GCF_056405335.1 Variovorax sp. P1_H12_2 | reverse complement strand
CCGCACCGGCCCGGCCGGTGACCTATAAGGAGACAAAAATGGGATGGATCCTCACTCGCCGCCTGGCGATGCTGGTGGCTGTTGCCGGCCTGGCTTGCAGCGCTTTTTCTTCCGCGGCGCAGACCGCGCCCTGGCCTCAAAAGCCCATCACGCTGGTCGTGGCGTTTCCCCCTGGAGGGATGACCGACATCGTGGGCCGGTTGCTCGCCAACGACCTGTCCCAGACGCTTGGGCAGCCGGTCATCGTCGAGAACAGGGCGGGTGCGGCAGGGCAGGTGGCGACGGAATATGTCGCCAAGCGGCCCAACGACGGCTACACCCTGCTGATCAGCGCCACCGGACACGTCATCGCGCCGGCAACGCGCAGCCAGGTGGGCTATGACCCGGTCAAGGACTTCGAGCCGATCGCCGTACTGGCCAGGGCGCCGAACCTCCTGGTGGTCAACCCGGCCGTCCCGGCACGCGATTTCCCCGAGTTTCTCAAATGGGCCAGGTCGCAGCCCAGCGTGCCCTATGCCTCCGCGGGCGTGGGAGGGTCCACGCATCTGGCCGGCGAACTCCTGCGCCATGAGGGCCGTGTGCCGTTGTCTCACGTGCCGTACAAGGGCGCGGCACCCGCAGTCAATGACACCGTGGCCGGGCAGGTGCCGGTGGCCATCCAGGATGCCATGAGCGTGTCGTCCTTCATCGCCAGCGGGCAGCTGCGCCCCATCGTCGTGACCAGCGCCGAGCGCAGCGAGGTGTTCCCGCAACTTCCCACGCTCATGGAGCTGGGCTACCGGGATTTCGACGTCTACACCTGGCTCGGCCTGTATGCGCCGGCCTGCACGCCTGAGCCCATCGTCGCCCAGCTCAATCGGGAGGTGAACAGGATCATCAACTCGCCGGAGATGACGCAACGGCTCAAGGCGCAGTACAGCGAACCCGGCGGGGTCCGCGGTGTGGCGCAGGTCCGCCGGTACGTTGAACTGGAAACCGCCAAGTGGCGCCGGCTCGTTCAGATGACGGGCGTGAAGGTGTCGGAATGACGCCGGGTGTGGACGAGGCGCCAGGGCCGCCCGGCGGTACGGCGCATGCGCAGGCCCGCTATTTCGAGCGGCTTGCCGAGGGCATCTTCCAGATTCCACGTTGCACGGGGTGCGGCCGGCCCCATTTCTATCCGCGCATTTGCTGTCCGCATTGCGGTTCACTGGCGCTGGAGTGGTTCCTGCCGTCAGGGCGGGGCGTGGTCTACGCGACGACCGTGGTGCGTCGCACCGAAGGTGACCACACCATATGCCTGGTGGACCTCGATGAGGGCCCGCGCCTGATGAGCCGCGTCGTTGAGTTGCCCGTGGAGCAGGTGTGCATCGGATTGCGCGTGCAGTCGCGCATCGACATCACACCTGAAGGCCCGCTTCTCGTGTTCGTGCCCGGGCAGGCGCCATGAGCGCCGGTCATCGCGCAACGACGGCGATCCTCGGCACCGGGCTGGCCGGCCTCGGCCATGCCGGCGGCCGCTCCGAGCAGGAGATCATCGCGCAGGCATCGTGCACCGCGGTGCAGCGCAGCGGCCTGGCGATGCGCGACATCGACGGCCTCATCACCTCCAGCCTCACCTCGCCGTGGTGGACCCTGCGCATGGCCGAGTACCTGGGCATTCGTCCCCGGTTCAGCGACAGCACCATGTTCGGCGGTTCGTCGTTCATCGCGGATCTCAAGATCGCCTCGCTCGCCATCGCGGCGGGCGAGTGCGAGCACGTGCTCGTCTGCTACGGGGCCACGCCGCGCAGCGCGCCGAGCAGTTCCCGCATCCATCGATTGCGCGCGGAGCTCGACCCCCAGCCCTACGAGCATCCCTATCTGCCCTTCAATCCGGTGTCGAGCTACGCGCTGGCCGCGTCGCGGCACTTTCACGAATTCGGAACGACGCGCCGTCAGTTGGCCGAGGTGGCGGTTGCCGCGCGGCAATGGGCACAGCTCAACCCGGAGGCCTTTTCGCGCGATCCGCTGTCTCTCGATGACGTGCTGGGCGCGAAGATGATCTCGGACCCACTGACCGTGCGCGACTGCTGCCTGGTGACAGACGGCGCCGGCGCGTTCGTGGTCACCGCCGCGCACCGCGCGCGCGACCTGCATGCCAAGCCGATCTACGTGCTGGGCAGCGGTCATGCGCATTGGCACCGGCAGATTTCCTGCATGGACGATCTCACGGTGACGCCGGCCGTCGACTCGGGACGCACCGCGTTCGCCGAGGCGGGCCTCGTCCCTGCCGACATCGACCTGGTCGAGTTGTACGACGCTTTCACCATCAACCCGATCCTGTTCCTGGAAGACCTGGGTTTCTGCCGCAAAGGCGAGGGCGGCGCATTCGTGGAAGGCGGGCGCATCGCCCCGGGCGGTGACTTCCCGATGAACACCAACGGCGGCGGCCTTTCCTGCACCCATCCGGGCATGTACAGCATCTTCCTCGTCATCGAGGCGGTGAGCCAACTTCGCGGAGATGCCGGCGCACGACAGGTGCGGGACGCGGAAGTGGCGCTCGTGCATGGCAATGGCGGGGTGCTGTCGAGCCAGGCCACCGCGATTCTGGCGAGTTCGACGTGACGCAAGGGCTGCGTCCAGCAACCTTCCATGGAGTGAAACAAGCATGCTCGATCAGGCCCTCGATGGCATCAAGGTATTGGATCTCTCGCGGATTCTGGCGGGGCCATGGTGCACACAGAACCTTGCCGACCTGGGCGCCGAAGTCATCAAGATCGAGCATCCCGCCCGATCACTGGAGTTCGCCATGTCGCACGATCTGTTCTCTTCCCTCGATTCCTTCGTTKCCGCTTTCTCTGCTGCCTCTTCGCTGCTCGTTCGCGATGTCGCGGACGAATACCGTCCGGCCGAGGCCGATGAGGTGCTGGCTGCGGCGCAGCGGGTGCTGGCAGGCCGGGTGCGTGGGACCGACGTACTGACGTCGCCGGCCGTGGTCAAGGACTTCCTTCGGGCACGGCTGGGGAGTCTGCCACATGAGATCTTCCCCGTGGTGCACCTGGATGCACAGCACCGGGTGCTCGACTACGTGGAGATGTTCCGGGGCACGGTGAGCCAGACATCGGTGTATCCGCGCGAGGTGGTCAAGGATGCGCTGTCGCTGAACAGTTCCGCACTCTTGCTCGTGCATTGCCACCCGAGCGGTTGTGCCGACCTTCGCGGGCCGACGAGTATCTGAAGCAGACGCTCAAGCAGGCGACCGCGCTGGTGGACGTGCGCGTGCTGGATCATCTGATCGTCGCGGGCGGCACGGTCCTGTCGATGGCAGAGAGGGGCTACTTTGACGCAGGAGCCTTCGGGCTCTTGCCTCTTTGCGTCGACGCGCCCTATGGACGCGGCACGTCGGCTTCCGCCGTGCCCTCGGCCTTGGGCAGCAGGCTCACCGACCAATGGCCGCCTTGCTCCAACTGAGGCGCCAGCAGGTCATAGGTCTTGACCATGTTCAACAGTCCCGAGTGGCCGTAGGTCTGGGGCGAGAAGGCCGGGTCGGTGCGCTTGAGGTACTGGCCCAGGACGCCCAGGCCGACCTTGCCCTCGGATGTGTCGCTGGCGAGCAGTGACACGGCCTCGACGAGGAAGCGTGGCCGGCGCTTGGGCGGCTCCTGCTTCGGCGGCTCGGCCTTGGCCGGCTCCGCTTTGGCGGTCGCCCTCGGTGCGGCCTCGGCAACTGCTTCTGCGGGTGGCTCGGGACGGGTCCATTCGAAGAACTGGTCGCTGGCATTGCACAGGGCGTCGGGCGACACGTTGTCGCAGTCGACCAGGACGGCCACGCGTGTCTCCGTTGTCGTTGGGGTGATGCTCATTCGATGTCTGTGTTGCGGGATGAACGGTCCCCTCACAGTAGCCGATTTCGGGGCATCTCCGGCCCGCGGGCCTGGGCGCGCGACCGGCTCGCGTCGGTGGCCGAGCAGGTACGGGCCGAGGGCTGGGCCTGGGTGGATGCCGCGCCGCGCACCACGTCCTCCGAGCTTTACCAGTTCCAGCGGGCGCGCAGCACGCGCCGTGCGCCCGACAAGGCCGAGGCCAGACGCATCGCCGCGCTGGAGGAACGGCAGGCGAAGCTGCAGGATCGGCTGGACGACGGGAACGAGGACATGACCGACGCGCAGGCCCAGGCGTTGCAGGAGGAGATCGACGAACTTGGCGATGCGCTGGAGACCATCGAAAGCAAGCCGGTCGAATACCCGAGCGCCGTGGTGGCGCTGGCCGGGGCCGTGGTGTCGCTCGATCACATGGGCGGCGTGGTCGTGCATCGCGGCCTGCTGCGCGAGGAAGAGGCCAAGGCGTTGCGGGAGCAGGCGCGGCCGGAGGAAGGCGGCGCGGGCCACGGTTCGGACGCCGACCACGGTGACCCGGCCCGGCCTGGTCTTTCGGAGAAGTTGGTGAAGCGCCTGAGCGCGCACCGCACGGCCTTGCACGCCGAGGTCGCTCGGCACCCGCACGTCGCGCTGGTGGCCCTGGTGCATCGCCTTGCGCTGCGCGTGATCATGGACAGCTATGGGTCGCATGGCTCGCCGATCGACATCAGCGCCGTGCCGCAGGCTGGGCTCGGGTTGCATGCGCCGGACATGGACGAGGCACCGGCCGCCGTGGGCATGCGCCGGGTTCGGCAGGCCTGGGCCGACCGCCTGCCCGAGGACCCGGAGGCGCTTTTTGCGGAACTGCTGGCCTTTCCGCAACAGGAACTGCTGTCGCTGCTGGCAGTGTGCGTGGCCTCCACGGTCAACGCGTTGGCTTGCCGTGAAGACCACCATCCCGCCGACGCGCTCGCGCGGGCGGTGAACCTCGACATGCACGACTGGTGGACGCCGACCGCGTGTGGCTATTTCGAGCATGTCTCGAAAGCCCGCACGCTTGAAGCGGTCCAGGCGTTCGCGCCGGCCGAGGTGAACCGACTGGGCAAGCTCAGGAAGGCCGACATCGTGACCGGGGCCGAACGGCTGGCGCGGGAACCGGATGGTTGCCTGCGATGTTCCGGCGACAGGACGCTGATGCCCAAGCACAGGCCATCGCGTCGGAGCCAGAAGCCATGGACGGCGCCGAGACAGCCGGCGACGCTGAGACCGAAGCTTGCGGGGTCGTGCAAGCCGTCGCATGAGCATGGAGCCCCGGCCTGCGGGACGGGGCTTGTCCGGCGAGGGGCGCGACGCGCGCGGCAGGTGTGCCGCGCGCGTCTTTGAATTCAGCGGCTGCGCCGCCGCCGCCCATGCAAGCGCGCACCGCGAAGGGCGGCGCGGATCCACGATCTGCGACAGGCCTCGCTGCGCTGGGATGTACTGTGCCTTGCCTTGCCTTGCCTTGCCTTGCCTTGCCTTGCCGTGTCCGACGCTGACGGGCAGGCCGGCGTGAACGACGCAGGCGCGCTCCGACAGGACCTGGTACGCGATGCCAATCGACTTCCACTTCGAACTCATCAGTCCCGCAAGCCGCCGCGGCGCGGAGGGGCGCTTTCGTTCGTTCGCGAGTGCGGCGCGACTGGCATTCAGTTGCGAGCCGGATTCTTGCCGGATGGTTGTCGCTGGCTCGGTGGTTGCCGGGCGCATGCGTCCTTTGCGAGTACAGGTCCACGCCCACGGCCCTTGTTTTTGCCGTGAATCCTGGCGCGGGCACGGCGCCGCTCCCCTTCGTTTCGCTTTGCCTCGGGCTTGACCGCCGCAACCGTGCGGTCCGACAAATTTCCCCTCTGCTGCGCAGATTCCTCGCGAGGCAAATTTCTCGGGCCTTCCGGTCCTTCGCTGCGCTGCGGCCTCCTGCGCTGCGCCAGGTGGTGCGGCGAGCCCGGACCCGCGCCATTCGGATCACGCCAAGGCCGCGATGGGCGCGGTCCTGGATCAACCTCGAAAGGACTTCATCATGAGCACCATTGGCAACTTCATCGCGTCGGGCAACGGGTACACCGGCACCGTTCGCACCCTGTCCCTGAACGTGAAGGTCAAGATCGCGGCCGCCGAAAAGGCGAGCGAAAACGCCCCGGACTATCGCGTCATCGCCGGCAACGGTCTGGAAATCGGCGCGGCGTGGAAGAAGATCAGCCAGGCGGACCGGCCCTATCTGTCGGTGACGCTGGACGATCCATCGTTCCCCGCGACCATCTATGCCCACCTGGTCGAGGCGGATGACGGTGCGCACAGTCTGATCTGGTCGCGCAGCAAGGGCGATTGAGCATCGCCCTCGGCGCCCCGCCTCGGCGGGGCGCTTTTTCTTTTCTGTCATGGCGTGCGTCGACGGTCTCGGCGTGACGCGTTGTGTCCGCACTCATCGCCTCGCTTTCCTCGCTTGCGAAAGGGGTGCGAAGGCGCCGCGCACATTCACGCATTGCGTCGAACTTCGATCCGGCGCCTGTACGGAGTCAGGGAGCCTCGCCGATGAGCCCAAACAGGATCGTGGTCTTGCGCATATCAGCAGTCTCGCTTCCAGGGCTGACCTTGCCGGGCATCTCCGGCGATGCCGGACCGCGCTCTCGGGCGCAGCATCAAGCCGCCCATGGCGTCTCGCCCCTCTCGAGCTTCCATCGCTGACGCCTTCGCGCCTGCGGTGCTGCGCGCTTCGCTTGCAAGTCTGGCATGCGCGGGTACAGAGCGGTGTTGCTGTTCCCTTCATCGTCGCACGCCGGTCTCGCCGTCAAGGTCGGCGCGTGCGGTGCACGCTGGCGTCCTGCGGCCGTCGTCGAACCCTGACGGCTGCGCTGCGCCGTGCCGCTTCCGATCCCGGGCAATTCCGCCCGGATTCCTTTCAAGGAGAAAGACCATGACGAAGCTGATCACCGACGAACAACATGCGCAGTTGCTGGCCAATGGCCGGCGATCTATCGAGGATGGCGAATCCGATCCGTATCCCGTGGTCAAGATGTTCACGCCCGACGCGGGAGCGACGTGGCTGCTGACCGAGATCGATCCGGAGGACCCGGACCGGGCCTTCGGCCTGTGCGACCTGGGATGGGGCTTTCCGGAGCTAGGCTGCGTGAGCCTGCAGGAACTCGCGGCCTTGCGGGGGCGCCTGGGCCTGCCGATCGAACGGGACCTCGGCTTCGCCGCCGACAAGCCCATCAGCGGGTGTGCGCGCGAAGCGCGCCTCTCGGGGCGCATCGTGGCTTAGCCCCCCTTTCAGCCGCCAGCCTCCGCGGCTGGTGTTCCTGTCCTTGCTGCGCAGGCCTCGCTTCATCGTTCACAACGGGTCCGTGGGGCGAGCGTTGCAGCTGGCCGTCCCGGTCTCAGGACGCGCCATGCGTGCGCCTACGCCAGGCTGCGCCCCAACCGGTGGGGTTGATCGAAACGGCGCGGGAGCATCCGGGAACGACCCCCAGGGGCGTGCTCTTCTTCATCTGGCATCCACGCCAGCCACTCTTTCCTGCCCAACATGAACCATCAACGCGTGAGTGAAACCTTCTTCGAGGAAACCTATGCAATGCCGCACGATCAGACGGCGCGGTCCTTGTTTGCCAGGCTGCCTCATCGGTGCGGCTACGCGCAGACGATGATCGAATGCCTGGCAACCGGATACCTGGTGGCCGTGATCGAATCCATGTGCATTCGAGAAATGCAGGGACACGTCGATCCGATCGAGGAAGTGGTCGTGGGGCGCACCGTCCGGATCGAGCACCGAGCCCCCATTCCGCCCGCCACGCGACTGCGCGTGGGTGGTTGGACCGAGGGCATCGGGGAGCGCAGCGCGACGTTCCGTATCCGCGCGCATGACGATCACGAGCTCGTGCTGGACGGGACCGTCACACTGGTTGCGGCGCTGCGCGCAAGTATCGAGCCGCGAATTGCCAGGAAGTTGGACGCCATCGCGCTACGTCGCAGCGATTCACGCTCGTAGGCGCAGATCGCTCCTTTCGTTTGCGGTGGACGAATGACTTCTTCATGCCTCCCGTGCTCCCGGGGGCATCGATTGGCCGCCCCGGGTAGAGGCAGCAAGGGGCGTTGCAGTTCCCTTCAGAGGGCCTCGCCGTTCTCTCAGTCAAGGCGTGCGCGCACGCATGCGCGTGCGGTCTGGCGGCCGACCGTCGAGCCTTCACCCCTGCGCTGCGGCGTGTCGCGACCGATCTCGGGCAATCCCACTCATCCAAGATCGGAGTGCAACGCGTCAGCGTGGCGAGGCCGACTTCGGGCGCAGCGTGCGCCGGAGCGGCAATCGGCGGCGTCGCAGGCCAGGCCATGCCGGCCCCGCCTCGGCCGCCGGCCTCGGGGCAACGCCGTTGTTCGCTTCGAGAGCTCGCTAGACTTGTTGGATGTCCTCGATCGGTTACGTCATTCGACAAGCGTCCCCCTCTGACGCGCGAGCGGTGGCCGCCTTGGTCGGCTGTCTGCTGGCGGAGGTCGCCGGCGAGGCGGAAGATCCCGGCGCGCCTTTCGACCTGGGCGACACGACGGCGAGGCTGGCCCAGCTTCTCGAGCAGGAGCAGTACTTCGTGTTCGTCGCGCGGGCTGACGACGATTCCATCGCCGGGTTCGTCGCACCCTGCGAGGGCTGCACCCTGTCGGCCGGCGGCGCCTTCGGGCTGATCCCCGAGCTGTACGTCGTGCCGGAGGCTCGGTCGCGACGTGTGGGCGAGAAGCTCGTTGCAAGGGCGAAGAAATTTGCGACCACCAGGGGGTGGCAATGGCTGGAGGTCACCGCACCATCCTTGCCGGTGGGCGGGTTCGCGCTCGACTTCTATCGGCGCGAAGGCTTCTTGCTGCGCGAGGATCACCGCCTCTTCGCAAGGCTCTGAGGCCTGATCGGCGGCGGTTCATGCGCCGCGCACGCGCACAGTTGCGATGTCCGCTGGGACGGGCGAGCCAATCCTCGCACATGAACCTTCACCGAGACCATGCTGAGCGAAGCAACCGCATGCTCCGGACCTTGCGTCCGTGATCGCCGGCCGTCGGGAATCGAGCCTGGAACTTCAGCCTTGAAGCCCATGGTGCGCAAGCAGGAATCTCTAACTGGATACCTAACATGGATAAAAAGGCATCGACCACTTCAACCGGTGCGCGCAGCGCGGCAACGTCCGCGCTTCCGTGGAACCCGCCGGCCACGTTGACGCCGGCAATGACGCGCGTCGATACAGGGCCTGCCCCGCGCAGGGTTCAGCCTCGTGCCCTGGCGGCCCGTGATCGACCAGCGTCTTGGACAAGAGATGTCCGCAGTGGTGCGCGGGATGTCCGTGTCCTGGAAGTTCGGGCGACAGCGCGGCCTCTCCCTCTAGATTTCGCCGGACCCGCGACCGCCCCCCTTGGACTTGGAAGGCAGGCGGTGCGGAAGTGGCACACGCGGCGCTCTCAGCCGGGTGCCAGCGATCCGATGAGGGATGGCATGTGCGGGATGGGTGCCAGCAGCAACTGCCTGAGCGACTCGAGATCGTCCATGTTCAGTGCGCCTTGCGGGGCCGCCACGTAATAGGCCCAGGAGGTGTTCAGGCGATGGGCGAACGGTCGGATCAGCCGACCGTCCTTCAGATCCCTTTCAACGAGCTGGTCCACCGCCAGCGCGAAGCCCTGTCCTGCCGCGGCGGCCTCCAGCGCCACGGTGGCCTGGTTGAAGAAGGGACCCCGGGGCGATCGCCCCGGGGCGACGCCCGCCTTCGCCATCCATGCCTCCCAGAAATCGTGCAGCGACGTGTGCAGAAGCGTCTGCGACAACAGAATCCCCGGATCACTGGGCCGCCCGAGGCATTCGAAGAGCGCAGGACTGCAGACGGGAAACAGCTCCTCGTCGAACAGCTTCAGGCTGCACGCGCAGCGGCTGTCCGGTCGATGCTCGATCACCAGATCGATGTCCGCCCGCGAAATATCGGCCTCTGCGATGTCGGCGCAGACACGCAATTCGGCATTTTCGTGCGCGGCGCGCAAGACGTTCAGCCGCGGGCCCAGCCAGCGAGTGGCCAGACTGGGCGGCGCCCAGATGGTGATGGTCCGCTTGCCCGTGACCTCTTCGGTCGCTCGCGAGAGCTGGAGCAACGCAGAGCGGATCGATTCGGCGTAGGTACGCCCCACGACCGTGAGCGCCAAGGTGCCGGGAAGCCGGATGAACAGCTTGACACCGAGATGGGATTCCAGCGATCGGACGTGCTGTCCGACAGCGCCGGCGGTCACGCAAAGCTCATCGGCCGCCGTTCGATAGTTCAGATGCCTGGCGGTCGCCTCGAACGCGCGAACGGCATTCAGTGGGGGAAGCCTGATGCGAGTGGCCATGGCCGCAACCTGATGAACCTTCGACCGCCTTGAGTGTGGACGAAATCATTTTTGCATGGCATGCAACCCTTGACGGGGTGGCGAGCAGTTTTTCTGCGGCGAATGCAAGCAAATGTGACTTGCTGCCACTTTACGGCCGCCGATATCGTTGGGGCGCGCGCTGGCCGGCTGCCCGCAGCACGTCGTTCGGACCTTGATTCACCACATTGGAGCATCTTGACCTATGGACTATCTCGCGACTCTCGACGAACTGGCTCTTCCTGAACCCGAAGAACGATTCTTCGCCGGCCTGAGCGGCCGACAGGACCCGAGACTTGGGCGCTGGGCGAGGAGCTACCATTACTTTTCGATCTCCCAGGCGAAGCTGCTGCCGTTGATGGTGAAGCGCCTGGCGATGACGGACCACCACTCGCTGTCTGAAGTCACGAAAGCGCTCTACGAAGAGTACGGGTCGGGAAAAGCCGAGGCGGTGCACAGCCGCCTCTTCGCTCGATTCTGCGAGGCGGTCGGCCTGCGCGCCGACCGTCTGCCGATTGCGCGTGCCGACGTCGAGCCGGACGTTCTTCATTACCTCGATGCCATCGAAGCCGGCTATCGCCACGCGGACAACGGCATCGCGATGGCGACCTACTGCTTTCTGGAGCGGTCCGCCGTCCTGTCCTATCCGCTGATGTTGCGTCGACTGGACGAATTGGGATTTTCGGCATCCGATCTCATCTTCTTTTCGACGCATGTCGTGCAGGAAGCCGAGCATGACCAGGGGGCCAACCAGATCGCCAGGCGGTTGATCCGGTCATCGCGCGAGCAGCAGGATTTCGTCGATCAATTGCAGCGCATGCAACGCGCCTGGTCGAACTTCTGGCGGCCCTTCGCGATGCCGAAAGTGAACATCATTCGTTGAGTCGACGCAGGCGGGTCGCCGGCCCCTCGCCGGTGCACGTCAAGGCCGTGGCTGGCGCGCCCGCTGGAGCGGGTTGCGGCCACGCGAGCGCTCCAGGCGCAGCGGTCACGCGCCTTGAAGTCTTCACAGGAGATGCTATGGATGCCTCCCTCCCGAAGGGGATCAGAAGACTGGAGTTGAGATGACGCCGAAGGCGGCAAGCGCTGCCGTTGACCGCGGAGATCAAGCTGAGCAAGAGCAGAGGGACCCTCTGCTGGATACGGCATCAAAGTGCCCAAGAGGTGATAGACCAAGGTCTTCACAAACACCGCAGAGGGTCCGTCATGAATCGTAATACAGGCATGAATGCAGGACAAATCATCGGCACCATGAACGGTCGGCAGGTCGTCGGGCTGGACATTGCCAAGCACGTCTTTCAGCTGCACACGGTGGACATGGGCACGGGCGAGGTCATCAACGTGCAGCTCAAGCGCGCCAAGGTCATCGAACACTTTGCCAATCGCCAGCCCTGCCTCATCGCCATCGAGGCCTGCGGGAGTGGCCACCACTGGGCGCGCGAATTGATGGCGCTAGGCCACACGGTGCGCCTGTTGCACGCCAAGGCGGTGCGGCCCTTCGTCTCGGGCAACAAGACCGATGCCACTGATGCTCGTGCGATCTGGCTGGCCGTGCAACAGCCTGGCGTGAAATTCGTTGGCATCAAGACCGCGGTCCAGCAAGCCACGCTCACGCTGCATCGCCAGCGCGAACTCCTGATGAAGATGCGCACCATGCAAACCAACGCCCTGCGTGGGCTGCTGTATGAATTCGGCGCCACCTTCGCCAAGGGCCGCAATGCCCTGTTCAAGGACGTCGAGCAGGCTCTGGAAGAGCTCTCGCCACAGTTGCCCCAAATGGTGAGGGACAGCCTGCACGAGCAAGTCGAGCGCATCAAGGCGTTGAGCCAGGACATGCAGACGGTAGAGAAGCGCCTGGCGCTCCAACTCAAGGCCGATGCGGACATGCAGCGCATTGCGCAGATTCCGGGCGTGGGCCTGCTGACGGCGACCGCGGCCATTGCCACCATGGGCGAGGCCAGCGCCTTCAAGTCAGGGCGAGAGTTCTGCGCATGGCTGGGCCTGGTGCCCTCGCAAACCGGCACGGGCGGCAAGGTGCGCCTGGGCAACATCTCCAAACGAGGTGACACGTACATGCGCACCTTGCTCATTCACGGCGCCAGAAGTGTGCTGGCGCACACCAAGGAGCCTGGGGCGTGGCTTGAGGGGCTCAAGAGTCGCAGGCCCGCCAACGTGGTGATCGTGGCACAGGCCGCCAAGATGGCCCGAACGATCTGGGCCGTGACGGCCAAGCAGCAGGATTACCAACGGGGCTTTCAAAGCGTCAGGCCGCAAACGGCGTGACGTCAAGACAGCCAATTCATCAACCACCATAGAAAGGATATGGATCAGTCTTCGCAAGGGTAATGAGGCAGCAAAGAGTGACGTGATGTGAAACAGGTCAGACCGGGACGAGCTAAACCTGCATGGATCGTCGGACATGAAAAGTCCGCTATCGGAGATGAGGCGCTTGTCAGCGGATATGCATGGGGGCCAGCGGGCGAGTCGGGGAAACCGGGCGAGCCGCGCAATCAAGGCCGGATATAAGGACGCCGCCGACTTCTTCACAACGCGACACGAATTCTTCTCGCTACCCGGGAGGCATCCATATAAGGATCCATGTCGTGGCGTCGCGACATGGGTGTCGAATCTGTCCCATRCTCGAGTTGCGTCACCTTCGCTACTTCATTGCGGTCGCGGAAGAGCAGAACTTCAACCGTGCCGCCGAGCGGGTCCACATCGACCAGACGCCGCTGGCGCGAGCTATGCGCGATCTCGAAGATCAATTGGGCGTGAGCCTGCTCGTGCGCACGCCCCGGCGGCTCCATCTCACACCGGCGGGCAGCGAGTTGCTCGGACACGCGCGGCTTCTCCTCGTGCGGCTTGAACGCGTCAAACGGGCGGTTCGCTCCAAGGCGCAGCACCACCGGTCKTTGCGTATCGCGATCGCAGACGGCATTGCGCAACCGCACATGACGCACTGTCTGCAGACTTGGCAGTCCGTCTACCCAGACGCCCCGCTGGAACTGCTTGAACTGCGCGCCGATCAGTTGGTGGCCGCCCTGCGCCGGGAGGAAGCGGACGTTGGCTTCTGCTTCGGGGCCCCGCACCACGAGGCCATCGAACAGCGTGTGGCCTGGGCGTACCCCGTGCGCGCGATTCTCCCCGCGGGGCATGTCCTTGCGCGGCGCCGCGAACTGTCCATCGCCGAACTCCTGGCCTACCCCACCGTGACGTGCGACGCCAGCGCGATGCCGGGATTGCGCCGACAGATGGATGAACTGCAGCGGGCTCACGCATGCGTGCGGCTCCACACGGAAGAGGCCACGACCCTGGCCGGGTACCTGACGCGGGTGGCTGCCGGCATTGGCGTTGCGGACGTTGGGCATCTGCAGGCCTGCAATCGCGGCGACCTGGTGGCCGTGCCGCTGCTCGAGGAATTCAGCTTTCACACGTACGTGTTGCACAGGCGCCAGCCGGTGCGTTCACCGGACGCCGTGCTTCGATTCGTCGACCACGCCCTTTCGTCTGAGCCTGCCGGCGGACCTCGACCCAATGAGCGAGGCGCAGAGTCATGACTCCCCTTGAGACGCCGGAGGTGGCGAACGCCGCCGAAGGCGAAAGCCTGGGTGCGCTTGCGCAGTTGAAGGAGGAGATTCCATGAACGATCGGATCGCGGAATTTCGCGAAGCGCTGACGCCAGGGCTGCCTGCAGAGGTCATCTTCTCGAAAATCGCCGCCGCTGCGCGCGAGCTGGGCTTCGAGGGTTGCGCATACGGTCTGCGGCGCGGCCTGCCGCTTTCGCAACCTCGCTTCGTCCTGTTGAACAACTACGATCTGCGCTGGCAACAGCGCTACGCCAGCGCGTCCTATCTGAACATCGACCCGGTGGTCGCGCACGGGGCGCGACGGGTCGAGCCGGTGATGTGGACGGATGGACTCTTTCGCAGCGCGCCGCAGTTGTGGGATGAAGCACGCTCCTTCGGACTCGAGGTGGGGTGGTCCCAATCCTGCTTCGATGCCATCGGTACGGGTGGAATGTTGTCGCTCTCCCGCTCCCATGAAACGATCACGGCCGCGGAACTGCGCACGCGCGAGCCGTCGCTTCGAATGCTGGTTCACGTCGCGCATCTGGCGATGTCCGCAGCGCTGCTGACTTCGGAGTGGCCTGCTGCGGAGTTGACCCGGCGGGAAGAGGAGATCCTTCGCTGGACGGCCGATGGGAAAACGTCACCGGAGATCGCCGAGATCCTTCGGTTGTCCGTCAATAC
>NZ_JBFUCI010000133.1:0-14470 GCF_056405335.1 Variovorax sp. P1_H12_2 | reverse complement strand
GCCGGGGGCGAAGGCCAGCCGGCGCAGGGTGACGGACTGCAGCACATTGCCGCCCACGGCGTCGAAGCCCGAGGTGTCCACGGCCACGACCACGTCGCAGTGCATCGGCAATGCGGCCCCCCAGGCTCGGCGGCCGGCCAATGCCTCGCCGATCTTGTCGAAGGTGTCCAGGCCGGCGCCGGCACCGCGGGCCTGACACACCAGGTCGCCGACACGCGGCGGCGTGCGCGTGATGTCGCAGGCGCGCATCGCGTAGGGCGTGGCCCGGCCTGCCGCTTCGTCGACGCCCGCCTGCCACGCGGCGCCTGCGTAGTCGGCATGCGCTTCGGAAAACAGGAACTCCTCCGCGCCGAGCCCGGCCTCGCGCGCGAGCCAGCTCACGAAGGCGGCGGACCAGGGCGTGTCGATCACGGCGACCCGGTCGATCGCGGTCCCGACGGCGCGCAGCTCGTGCGACGCCAGGCCCTGGTCGGGTCCCACGCCAAGGCCTTGCAGATGCGCGTCCGTGGCCTGGTTCAGCGCCTGCTTCAGCAGCGTCCGATCGGCTGGTCGCAGGGCGCCGAATCGAACGAGGTAGGGCAAGCGGCGGCGCTGCGGATCGACCGCCTGCCAGTAGCCGAGCACCCGCTGCCATGGCGCCTTGGCCAGGAGCGTGCCGCGGACGTCCTCGGCTTCCGAAAGCCCGGATTCGGTGAGCCGGCCCTCGGCGTCCATGGTCTGGCCACCGAAGGCCTGGTGCTCTCGTTGCGCCGCGGCGGCCAAGGCCAATGCGCGGGCCGGCGGCGCAGGCCGGGCGGCCGCGTCCAGGCAGGCCGAGCTGGCGGATGCACCGTGCGGTGCCAGCAGGATCAGCGCGGAAGCGACGAGTGGGGCGAAGAGCCGCCGCAGCGAACAAAAGGAAAGCATGCGAAGGCGAGCATAGCCCGGGCCTCTTCCCAGCTTCCCAGCTTCGCGATTGAACGATCGAGATCGTTCGCCATGCGCCACCTGCCTGCCCCCATCCCCGCCTGTAGGACAATAGGGGGTTGGATCGCCAGCCGCCACATGGCCGCGCTGGCACTCCAGGATTGACGATGTTTCGCACAAACCCTGATTCCCTTCTCCCCACCGCCCCCTCCGACACCCCCGACATCGTTCACGGCCCCGACCGGGCCGACCTGCTTCGGCCCGAGATCCTCGCCGACCTGTTCGAGGCCACCGCCGAGCGAATCCCCGCCCAGACCGCGCTGATCTTCGGCGAGCGGACGCTGAGCTACGGAGAACTGGGTGCAGCGGCGGATCGGGCCGCGTCGAAGCTGATCGAAGCCGGCGTTCGTCCCGGCCGCATCGTGGGCCTGTGGCTGCCGCGAGGCATCGAACTTCTGATCATGCAGCTGGCCATCGCCAAGACCGGCGCCGCCTGGCTCCCGCTCGATGCCGATACGCCGGTCGAACGCATCGCTGTGTGCCTGGACGACGCCGATGCCGCCGGCCTCGTGAGTTGCGCAGCGCTTGCGCCCCGACTGGCGGCGGTCGGCCGTCCCCTCTGGAGCGCAGAGGCGATGCTGGCCGATGACGCCCGCGGCCCCGCGCTGCAGCGTCGTCAAGGTGCGCTGCCCGACCACCCCGCCTACGTGATCTACACCTCGGGCTCCACCGGCAAGCCCAAGGGCATCGCGATCACCCAGCGCAGCATCTGCCACTTCCTGCGCAGCGAAAACGCCGTGCTCGGCGTGCGCCAGGATGACCGCGTCTACCAGGGCTTCTCGATCGCCTTCGACATGTCGTTCGAGGAGATCTGGCTCAGCTACCTGGTCGGTGCGACGCTGTGGATCGCGCCGAAGGCCATCGCATCCGACCCCGAAGCGTTGCCGAAGGCCCTGATCGAGCAGCGCATCAGCGTGCTGCACGCGGTGCCGACGCTGCTGGCCCTTTTCGATCGCGATGTGCCGGGGCTGCGCCTGATCAACCTCGGCGGCGAAATGTGCCCCGAGTCACTGGTTGCGCGCTGGGCGGCCGCCGGCCGGCGGGTCTTCAACAGCTATGGCCCGACCGAGGCGACCGTGTCGGCCAGCATGGCCGAGCTGCGCGCGGGCGAGACCGTGACCATCGGCCGGCCGTTGCCCAACTATGCGCTGCTGGTCATCGCGCCCGATGTCGAGCACGGCCTCAGGCTGCTGCCGCGCGGCGAGGTCGGCGAACTGTGTATTGCCGGCCCTGGCGTCGCGTCGGGCTACCTCGGGCGCCCCGACCTGACGGCCGAGAAATTCCTGCGCAACCCCTGGTCGAGCGGCACGCACGACGATCGGCTCTACCGCACCGGCGATCTGGCGCGCATCGACGAGGACGGGCGCGTGCTATGCCTCGGGCGCACCGACGACCAGATCAAGATCCGCGGCTTTCGAGTCGAACTCGGCGAGATCGAGGCCGTGCTGGCGCAGCAGCCTGGTGTCGGCACTGCGGCCGTGGTGCTGCGCCAGGTCGAGGGTGTCGACCAGTTGATTGCCTTTCTGGTGGCCGAGAGTTCCACCGGCGTGTCGGCGTCTGCTCTGCGCCCGGCGCTCGGTGCGCGGCTGCCGCCCTACATGGTGCCCGGCCGCTTCGAGGTGCTGCCGCACATGCCGCGCCTGAGTTCCGGGAAGATCGATCGCAAGACGCTCAAGTCGAGGCCGCTGGCCGAGGCGAAGGGTCCGTCCGAAGGGTCGGATACACCGCAGACGCCAGCCGAAATCGCGTTGTTCGCGGCGCTGGCCGGACTCTTTCCCGGCCTCGCGATCCGGCGCACTTCGGACTTCTTCGACGAACTCGGCGGCCATTCGCTGTGGGCGGCGCGGCTCGCATCCTTGCTGCGTGCCGACCCCCGCTTCGCCCGGATCACGGTGCGCGACATCTATCAGCGCCGCACCGTGGGCGGCATCGCCGCCGCGTTGGATGCCTGCGGCGGCCGGGAGACGACGCCCGTGCCCGATTGGACACCGCCATCGGCGTGGCGCCGCTGGCGCTGTGGGGTCGCGCAGGCCGCGGCGATCCCGGCACTGGTGGCCATCCGCATGATGCAGTGGCTGGCGCCGTTCTTTACCTACCACTTCTACACCGGCGGCGCAGGGGATTCGATCCTTCGTGCGATCGCCATGTCGATGGTTGTGTTTCTGGCGGCGACACTGCTCGAGTTCGTGCTGGCGATCGCCGGCAAATGGCTGATCGCAGGCCGACTGGCGCCTGGCCGCTATCCGCTGTGGGGCTTCACCTACTTCCGCTGGTGGCTGGCCGACCGGCTGGTCGATGCGGCGCCCACCTACTTCATCAGCGGCTCCTCGCTGCACGCCTGGTGGCTGCGCGCGCTGGGCGCGCGCATCGGCAGGAACGCGAGCATCGGTTCGATCAAGCTGCGCGCACCCGATCTGCTGACGGTCGGTGACGGCGCCAGCATCGGCAACGCGGTCAACTTCGAGAACGTGCGCGTGCAGCGCGGCGAGTTGCTCATCGGTCCCATCGAGATCGGCGCCGAGGCCCATATCGGTTCCTATGCCGTACTGGAAGGCAACACGCGGGTCGGGAACTGGGGCCATCTCGACGGCCAGTCTGCACTCAGCGACGGCGAGACGGTGCCGGCCGGGCGCATCTGGAGCGGCTCGCCGGCGCGCGACACGGGGGCCTTCGACGCCGCCTCGCTGCGGCCGCGCCCGCCGGTCAGCAAACGCCGGCTCGCCGGCGAAGGCCTGTTCTTCTTCTGCGGCGCCATGCTGGTCGCGGCGCTGTTCTTCCTGCCGGTCTTCCCGACCTTCATGCTGATCGATGTGCTGGACGACACCGAACGGTTCCCCTGGCTCGAAACCAGCGTCCCCGTGCTGCAGCTGTTCAAGTATTTCGTGCTGGCGCTGCCTGCGGGCGCGGTGATGATCGTGCTCACGGCCCTGATCTCCGCGGGCATCCGCTGGAGCGTGCTGCCGCGGCTCAAGAGCGGAAGCTGGCCCGTGCACAGCAATGTCTACTGCGGCAAATGGCTGGTCAACCAGATCCAGGAATCGAGCCTGCAAGTGCTGCATGGCGTCTACGCCACGCTGTTCGCGCCCATGTGGTACCGGTTGCTGGGGGCCAAGGTAGGCCGCAACGCAGAGATTTCGACCGCGCTCGGCGTGGTGCCCGACATGCTCACGCTCGGCGACGACACCTTCATCGCCGATGCGGTGCTCCTGGGCGACGAAGAGATCGATGGCGGCTGGATGACGATGCGGCCCACCGTCATTTCGCGTCGCAGCTTCGTCGGCAACGGCGCCTACCTTCCCGATGGCACCACCTTGCCCGAGAACGTGCTGATCGGCGTGCTCGGGCGGGCGCCCGATCCGGCGGCGCTGCGCAGCGGAGACACCTGGGTCGGCTCACCCGCCGTGCGGCTGCCGGCGCGAGAAACCGTGACCGGCCACCCCGCGTCGCTGACCTTCAATCCATCGCCGATGCGCCGGCTGGGGCGTGCCGTGGTCGAGGCTTTCCGCATCGTCGCTCCGCACGCGATGGTGATCGCCGCGGGCTACAGCATCGTGCTGGCGGTGATGCCCTCGGCGGCCGCCGAGCAGTGGGGCGCGGTGGCCTGGGACCTGACCGTCGACGGCCTGCTCTTCGGCCTCTCGACCTTCGTGTTCGTGGCGCTCTTCAAGTGGATCTTCCTGCGCCGCTACCGCCCGCTCGCCGTGCCGATGTGGACGCCCTTCGTCTGGCTCTCCGAGGCAGCGACGAACCTGTACGAGGGCATCGCGGTGCCCAACTTCATGCACTATCTGCGGGGCACGCCCTGGCTGCCGATCGCCTTCAATCTGCTGGGCGCGCACATCGGCCGCGGCGTGTACCTGGACACCACCGACCTCACCGAATTCGATTGCGTCCACATCGGCGACTACAGCGAACTCAACGCGCAATGCTGTCCCCAGACCCACCTGTTCGAGGACCGGGTCATGAAGATCCATCAAGTGAACATCGGCAAGCAGGTGAGCATCGGGCCGCGCAGCATCGTGCTCTACGGCGCGACGGTGAACGACGGGGCGCAGCTTGGGGCCCTGACGCTGGTGATGAAGGGCGAGAGCATTCCGGCGGCTTCGCGCTGGAGCGGGAATCCCGCAGCGCCGGCCTGATCCTGGCCGGCTCGGGCAGCACCTTGAGGCTCGGGCCCAAGCTGTCCGGCTCAAGCGGCACGCGGCCAGATGCGAAGCGCGAGTGCACCAAGCGCCGAAGCAGCAGAGAGTGCCGTGACCGCCATCCAGCCCCATTGAGCGAGTAGCAGCGCTCCGATGGCAGAACCTGCGGCCATACCGATGAACATGCCCGTGAACAGCACCGCATTGAGCCTGCTGCGTGCGCCGGGATCGATGCTGTAGACGATGGTCTGATGCGCAATCAGCGCGGCCTGGATGCCAAGATCGAACCCGATGGCGCTGGCAACCAGCAGCCAGAGCTGCGCACTCGGCTTCATGAACGGCGCGAGCGCCATGGCACTGAACGAGACGACGACCAGTCCCGCACCGAGCCGCGCCACGAGTTCGGGACCGCTGCGATCCGCCAGGCGACCGGCAATCGGTGCAATGAGYGCCCCGGCCGCGCCGGCAAGACCGAAGGCCCCCGCCGCTGCCGCACCGAGGTGGAAGGGCTCGCCATGCAGCATGACTGCCAGGGTCGACCAGAAGGCGCTGAAGCCAACGGAGAGCAGCCCCTGCGACCATGTGGCGCGCCGCAGCGACCCATGTCGCTTCCACAGCTTGGCGAGCGACCCCAGCAGCGCGCCATACGACAGGTGGGTCGTCGCCTTGAAGCGCGGCAGGTTGCGCCATGCCAAGGCGCCGATGAGGGCGATGCTTGCGGCGGCGGCGATGAACATGGCTCGCCAGCCCCAATGCTCCGCGACGAAGCCGCTCACAACGCGCGACAGCAAGATGCCGAGCAGCAAGCCCGTCATCACCGTGCCCACCACCTTGCCCCGATGGGTTTCGGGCGCGAGGGTTGCAGCGGCAGGAACGATGTCTTGCGCCATGGTGGCGGACAGACCGATGACCAGACTGGCGACAAGGAGGGTTGCAATCGAAGGTGCGGCGGCGGCGAGCAACAGCGCCGCGCACAAGACCGCAGCCTTGGCGAGGATGATGCGGCGCCGGTCGTACCGATCGCCGAGGGGCGCCAGGAACAAGATGCCCATGGCGTAGCCGAGCTGCGTCAGCGTCGGAACCAGCCCGACCGAGCGGGCGGAAGCGCCGATTTCAGGCCCGAGAACGCCAAGCATGGGCTGGCTGTAGTAGAGCGATGCCACCGCCAGGCCGGCGCCACCCGCCAGCAACAGGATGAGTGGCGTCCTCAAGGTCGGTGCGGCCGGAACGCTCGGCGAAGCGCCATCGGACGCCTGGGTCGAATACGCGGATTGAATATGAGACATGGTGTTAACCCTAGAAATCACAACGAGCGCGAAGTGTGATCCTCAGGCCATTGCGGCGGAAGTAGCGTGACGCGCAAAATGGATATACGCTCCACGCATAAAGCCAAAACGCCATGTCATCTGCACGACCCCTGTCGAATACGCCCGGCAACGCCGATCGCCTGGAGTTGTTGCAGACCTTCGTGCATATCGTGGAGGCGGGAAGCCTGTCTGCGGCTGCGGCGCAGATGGGCGCGACGCAGCCCACCGTGAGCCGCCGGCTCCAGGTTCTCGAGCGTTTCCTGGGCCTTCGGCTCCTGCGCCGCTCCACGCACGCCATGAAGCTCACCGAGGACGGCGAACGCTGCTTCGAGCGCGCCAAGGAGATCCTTGCGAACTGGCAGGCCTTCGATGCGGATCTGCGTGGGGTGGAAAACGAGCCCGAAGGCACCCTGCGCGTCGTGGCGCCGCACGCGTTCGGGCAGGAGTTGCTGGTCGGCCCGCTGGCCGATTACCTGCGCAACCATCCCGGGGTGTCGGTGGAATGGCTGCTGCACGACCGTCGGCCGGACTTTGTGGCGGAAGGCATCGATTGCGCGATTCATGTCGGTGAAGTCAGCGATCCGTCGGTCGTTGCGCAAAAGCTGTCCGAGGTGCCGCGCATTGCCGTCGCGGCCCCTTCGGTGATCGCAGGAAAGGCAACGCCCACCCACGCCGCGATGCTGGCCGAGCTGCCCTGGCTCGCTCTTCGCACGTACTACCGGACGGACATCCTGCTGACGCATGCTCCGAGTGGCGAGGCTCTCCGTCTGCCGATCAGGCCACGCATGAGCACCGACAGCCTCTATGCGTTGCGCAGTGCCGCGTTGCTGGGCCTGGGCGTCTGCGTTGGCTCCAGTTGGCTGTTTGTCGAAGACCTTGCGCAAGGCAGACTGGTTCAGCTCGTGCCCGATTGGCAGGCGTCGCCGCTCCCGGTGTATCTGACCTATCCGCACGCGCGCTTCTATCCGGCCAAGCTGCGGCGATTCCTGGAAACGATGCGCACTGCCGTCCCGGCCGCGATGAGCGCCAGTTGAGCCATATGGCCAGGAATATTCGTCTTCATGAGGCGCTTCCAGGGGATGCGCCGAGCATGAGCCTGACGCGTTGCGGATTCAGCGGCATCTCGCGCAGGCGCTGGCCGGTGGCATCCGCCAGTGCGTTCGCAAGCGCCGCGGCGGCAGGTCCCTGACCGGCTTCTGCCGTGCCCAGGAAAGGCAGTCCAGGCCGGTCGACGATGTGCACCTCGATCGAATGGGGCACGTCGGAGAACCTGTGGATAGGATAGGCGCTCCAGTCGAAGCTGGTCCTGTGCGTCGCGTCGAAGGTCGCTTGCTCGGCCGTGGTCCAGCTGAGCGATTGAACGATCGCGCCCTCGATCTGGTTGCGAATTCCATCGGGATTCACGGCCTGCCCGCTGTCCACTGCCGCGACCACGCGCGGCACCGCGATGCGGCCGGTTTCCCGCTCGACCTCGATCTCCATCGCGATGGCGCAGTACGCACCGATGTTCTTGTAGCGGGCGAATGCCATGCCGCAGCCTCGCAATGCGCCGCCGCGCGGCCGCTTCGACCAGCCGAAGCGCTCTGCGACGGTCTGCATCACGGTGCGCGCACGCTCGTCCCTCATGTGGGCGAGCCGCAACGCCAGCGGATCCACGCCGGCCGCCTTGGCCAGTTCGTCGAACATGCATTCGATCGAGAACACATTGAGGTGCGCGCCCAGCGAGCGCAACGCGGACACACGAAGCGGCATGTCCTTGATGAAGTGGTAGTTGACCTTCATGTTGGGCAGCGCATAGAGCGGATTCGAATTCCGGCTGCCATCGCCTTCGGGCATCGGAATCGGCTTGCCTTCCGGCACCGGGAACGGCGGGCTCACTTCCTGGCCCGCAGTCACGCCGCCCGCGCCCACCGGGCGGTTGTTGTGGGGGTTGCTCCAGACATCATGGCGCCATGCAACGATGCGGTTGTCCGCATCGAGCGATGCTTCCAGTTCCGTGAGCATGCCGGGACCCAGCGGTTCCCAGCCCTGCTCCTGTTCGCGCATCCACTGGAGCCGGATCGGCCGGCCCGGTACTGCGCGTGCGACGAGGGCGGCGTCGGCGGCGGCGTCGTCAGCGCCATTCTGTCCATAACAGCCGGAACCCTCGGCGTGAATCGCATGCACCTTGTCCAGCGGCAGATCGAGAAGCTCCGCCACAACGCGCCGGACATCGAAAATCCCCTGGCTGTGGCTCCACACAGTCATGACGCCGTCCTCGAACAACGCCATCGCGCAGGACGGGCCGATCGAGCCATGGTGAAGCCAAGGCCGCACATAGCTCGCCCTGATGCTGCGTGTCGCCGGCCCGGTGCGGTCGCTCGTGTCGAGGATGACAATGTCGCGCGACGGCAGACTTTTGAGAGTCTGCGTCACCGTCGCGAGCGCTAACGGCGGCGCGGTGCGCATGAAACGGCCTGCCTGCAGCTGACGCATCGCGACGACGGCGCTCCATTCGCTCTCGGCAACGACCGCCATGAAGCCAGCGTTCCGCACCACCTTGGCATCGGCGGGAAGGCGAGCCAGGGCGGCCGCATCGACCTGCATCAGACGCGTGCCGTGACTGGGCCCGCRCACCACACGGGCATGCAGCATGCCGGGCAGCCGCATATCGTGCACGTAGGCGCCGCCGCCGCTCAGCTTGGCGGGAATGTCGACGCGTGGCAGTGACTTGCCCATCGTCCGGAATCGGGCCGGGTCGCGCAGCGGCACATTCGCCAGCGCCGACACATGCATCGACAACCGCGCCGCGACTTCCCCATAGCCCGCGGAACGCCCGTCGCCGGACCGCAGCCGGCCGTCGCCGGTCGTCTGTACGGACGCCTCGGCAACGCCCCACTGCGTGGCCGCTTCGCGCGTCAGCAGCATGCGGACGTTCGCCGAGGCGTTCTGGATCGCCGTGCCGCTGTCCTGCATCGAATGGCTGCCGGCGGTCAGTCCTTCGTCCGGGGTTCGTGCGGTGTCGGCGGTCACCAGCGCGATCTGCGAGGGCATCACGTCCAGCTCCTCGGCGGCCACCTGGATGAGCGCCGTTCGAATGCCCTGCCCGAGCTCGGCCTTTCCCGTGAACACAGTGATCAATCCCTCCGAGTCGATGCGGATCCAGGCGTCGAGCAGCGGGATGCGCTTCAGATCGCCCGCCAGATCGGGCGCAATCACCTCCGGTGCGGCGCCGCCTTCGCCGCCGCCGGCGAGCTGCGACCGCGCCCTTTGCATCAGGGAGAAACCGACGACAAGAGCGCCAGCGGCGAGCAGTGAGCGGCGCCGCAACGGAAGGTCCTCTGGTGCACTCACGGGGCCCCCTTTCCAGTCGCAGCACTGGCGCTCAGCATCTCGGCGGCGCGACGAATCGCCCTCAAGATGCGCATGTGCGTCCCGCAGCGACACAGGTTCGGCTGCATGTGGGCACGGATTTCGTCGTCGCTGGGCCGCGGGTTCCTGTCAAGCAGCGCCTGCGCACGCATCACCATGCCGGCGATGCAGTAGCCGCATTGGGCCGCCTGCTCCAGTTCGAATGCCTGTTGCAGAACGCCCGGCTGCCCCGCCTTGGCGAGCCCCTCGATGGTGCGGATGGCTCGCCCCTCAAGCGCGGCGATGGGCGTCACGCACGAGAAGACGGCGCGGCCATCGACCTGCACCGTGCAGGCGCCGCACTGCCCGAGCCCGCAGCCATACTTGGCGCCATTCAGCGCCAGGTCGTTGCGCAGCACGTACAGCAGCGGCGTCGACGGATCGCTCTCGATCGCGCGGCGCGTGCCGTTGACTTGAAGCTGGRGTGTCATGGCGATGCACCTTCCTTGCGGGCCGTCGCCACGCTGCGTTCCAGGTCCTGCCACGGCGGTCGATCGGTGAATCGGGCGCGCACATAAGCCGCGAGCACTGCGACCTGCACATCGCTCAGCGCATCGGAGAATCCGGGCATGAAGGGCCGCTGTTCGGGGGTGGGGGTGCGCAGACCCTGCAAGATGGCCATCACCGTGTTGCGCGAATCGCCCGCATGGACGGATGTGACGAGCGACAGCGGCGCTCGCCCTTCCCTCGACATGGGCGACCCCTCGGCGTGGCATCCTGCACAAGCGCCCGCGAAGAGGACGGCGCCGAGGGGCTGTTCGCGCGCCGCGGAGGCCGTGCGATCGGCCCGTGCCTCGGCCGCAGGCGACACCCCAGGCGGCGTGGCGCCCGCAGGATGCATCGCGGCATCGATGTAGATCGCCATGGCTTTCACGTCGTTTTCCGATGCGCTGTCCAGCGCATGCGATACCGGGCCCATCGGCCCGTTCGCCATGCCATGCCGAGGATCCGCACCAGTGCGCAGGTAGCGATAGAGAGAATCGACATTCCAGCGCGCTGCCCACGGGTTGCTGCCATCCAGCGGCGGCGCGCGCCATCCCTCGGCGCTGCCGCCGGTCAACGCAAGGCCGGCTTCTTCCGCTCCGAGCGCATTGCGCGGTGTATGACAGCCACCGCAATGCCCGAGACTCTGGACCAGGTAGCCGCCGCGGTTCCATTCGGCGCTCTTCGAGGTATCCGGCACGAAAGGTGCTCGACGGAGAAACAGGAGCTTCCAGCCAGCCAGCAAGGGTCTGAAGCCAAGCGGCGGAATGAGTTCGTTCGGCGGCGGGCGCGAAGCGACGGCCTCACGCGTCATGAGAAATGCGTAAAGGGCCTCCAGGTCGGCGGTGCGCGTCTTCGTGAAGTGCTCGTAGGGCAATGCCGGATACAGATGTTCGCCGTCGCGCCTCACTCCCTCGCGCATGGCGCGTTGAAAGGCCTCGACCGACCAGCTTCCGATGCCGGTGCCCACATCGGGCGTGATGTTGGTGGCATAGAGCGTGCCGAATGGCGTAGCGAGCGCCCTTCCGCCGGCGAAGGGTTTTCCACGCTCGGCCGTGTGACACACGACGCAGTCCCCAACCGCAGCGAGCGAGGCCCCAAGCAATATCTGCACCTCGGGAAATACCGCATTCGCCGGACGCTCTATCGGCGCTATCGCGGATCGAAGCGTGAAGACCCAGGCGACCACGGCCGCCATGGCCAGGCCGCCCGCAGCCATCCAGGCTAGGCGTCGATGGCGAGGGAGAATTCTCATGTCGGTGCAAGCTCCGTGGGGGACGACGCGTGGTGCCACGCCTCGTCGCGTTTACTGGCAACGAGCTTAGATTCCCGGTCCACTTTGGGCTTGAACAATGCGACGCTGGTTTCTCCATTTGTGTGGCGCAACGAGCCCCGAGGCTCAGCTGCCGACTTGCATCCTGCGGCGCCAATTGCCAGGCGGCGTGCCAGTGGACTGGGTAAAGACGCGCGTGAAGTGACTTTGATCAGCAAAGCCGCACGCCGCGGCGACGTCGGCGAGCGGGCGCTCAAATTCCATCAGGAGCGTGCGTGCACGCTCCAGCCGTTGGGCGATCAACCACTGATGCGGCGTCTGGCCTGTGGTCTCGCGAAAAGCATGGATGAAATAGCTGCGCGAAAGATCGCATGCGCCCGCAATCTCGGCGATCGACATGCTGGCGTCGATCTTGCTGCGCAGCATTTCCTTCGCCCGCGCCTCTTGTGAACGAGAAAGAAGCCGCTTCCTCCTGGGGTCTGCCGTAGGGGCGCCACCGTACTTTTCGAGCAGGTAGGTCTCCATGGCGATGCTCATCTGTTCGACGAACAACATGCTCGCTTCGGCAGGCCGGTCCAGCGCCGGCGTCAACGCCCGGGCGAGGTTGGCGAGCACTTCGTCCTTGACGCCCGTGACGGGTGCGAGCCCGCTGACGCGGACGCCGCTCCTTTCCTCGATCGCGCGCTCGATCGCGGTATGCGAAACCTCGAGCAGCACAAAGTCGAAGGAACTCTTCAGATCGGCGCGATAGCGATCGGTGAAATCACGGATGTAGATGGAACCCGAGTCGAAGTCATGGCTTGAAGCATGGTGCTCGTGAAGAATTCGTCTCCGGTGGCCATCGCGCAGCGAAATCCCGACGAGGACGCCGCGTCCGGTGGCCGGCGTTTCCACGTAGTGAAGCTGGCTACCGTCGGTCGTCTTGCGATAGACCTTGATGCCGCCCACCGAGAGCTCCTGATCTCTTTGAAGCTGGTTGGACACGCAACCCAGCGTGTCCTTCGGAGCCGCCGAAAGATCGAGCAAGGATGGAGGGGCATTCATTGGCTGGAAGCATCTGCTTTCGATGCAGATGAATTCGCGGAACAGGAGTTGAAGATACTGAACACCCGATTGGCTGCTCGACGCCGAACGGCGGATAGGAGTCTTGTGCGGTTTGTTGAACGAATGTGATGACGCAAGCATCGTGCGCGCCGATGCGGTCGACAAGGGTTCCAAATGCAGCACAAACCGTACATAACGCCCTCATGGAGTTGGGTATCGTCRCAGCCGGCGATGTTTTTCGTCGCCGTCAAATCTCCTTGCAAGAGGCTTCAATGAGCGCGTTGCCACACCCGAATCCGCTTCTCACACGCCCGATCCAGCCACCGAGCACATCCTCGGACCGAGCTCGGCCACGGTGACCATCGTCGAATTCGGCGACTTTGAATGCCCTGCCTGTCGCCAGGCTTACCCGGCCGTGCAGTCAGATCCCAAGTTGCGCCGCGACGCCCTGTCCCAACGAGTCGTCGACGAGCCGGAAGTGTGCGATCTGGCGCCGCTGAATGGCTTCGGGCACAGGGGTCATTGCCGCTGCGATGTTCTCGAACAGCCGCTGCCGCTGGCCATGGTCCATGCCCCGGTACATGGCGGCCGCCTGCGCATAGTCGCCGAGTCCCTGACGATCGTCGAATCGCTTCGCGTCCCCGCTCAGCGGCAGCGCCGGCTCCGCGTGCTGGCGGTCGGGACGCGGCCCGCCAAATGAATTAGGTTCATAGTAGGCGTCGGTCCGGGCCGGAACGTCCAGACGCATCGCGCCATCTGCGTGATAGGTGTGCACGGGGACCCTGGGATGATTCACGGGCAGCGCCCCGTGGTGCGTGCCGATCCGGTAGCGCTGCGCATCCGCGTAGGCGAGCAGCCGCCCCTGCAGCATCTTGTCGGGCGAGAAACAGATCCCGGGCACGATGTTGGCCGGGTTGAATGCCGCTTGCTCCACTTGCGCGAAGTAGTTGTCCGGGTTGGCATCGAGTTCCAGCGTGCCGAGTTCCATGAGCGGAAATTCCTGTTGCGACCAGACTTTCGTCGCGTCGAACGGGTTGAACGGCATCCCGGCCGCTTGCTCTTCGGTCATCACTTGCACCTTCAGTGACCAGCGCGGATGCTCAGCGCGCTCGATCGCTTCGAACAGATCGCGTTGCGCGCTTTCCCGATCGTTGGCGATCACCTCGCGGGCCTCGGGGTCCGTCAGATGGCGGATGCCCTGCTGCGTCTTGAAGTGGAATTTGACCCACACCCGTTCGTTGGACGCATTGATGAGGCCGAAGGCGTGCACGCCATAGCCGTGCATGTGGCGAAAGCTCCACGGCAGGCCGCGATCGGAGAACAGCATGACGATCTGGTGCATGCTTTCGGGCGAAAGCGACCAGAAGTCCCAGATCGCCGTCGGTGATCTCAAGTGGCTGACCGGATGGCGCTTCAAGGCCCGAACCAGATCAGGAAACTTCTGCGGGTCGCGAATGCAAGCCACAGGCAGATTGCTGCCGATCAAATCCCAGTTTCCCTCTTCCGTATAGGCCTTGAGAGCGAAGCCGCGCACGTCGCGCTCCGCGTCGGCGGAGCCTCKCTCGCCGGTCAGCCCGGAGAAGCGGACGAGCACCGGCGTGCGCTGGCCGGGCTGAAGAACCCGGGCCCTGGTGTGGCGCGAAAGATCGCCCGTGATGTGCAGCGTGCCGAAGGCGGCGGCGCCCTTTGCATGGAGCACCCTCTCCGGGATGCGCTCGCGCGCCAGATAGGCCAGTTTTTCGACCATTYGGTAGTCCTGGATCAGGATCGGTCCGCGAGGACCGGCGGTGATCGAGTGCTGGCTGTCCGCGACCGGCGCACCGCCGGCCGTGGTCAGCTTGGGCGGCCTGCTTTCTGTTTGCTTG
>NZ_JBFUCI010000132.1:0-14477 GCF_056405335.1 Variovorax sp. P1_H12_2 | reverse complement strand
GCCCACAGCCGCGCCTCGGTGCACCAGCGCTTCATGGCCGCGGCCTCGGCCTGGCAGGGCGAGCGCCCGGCCGGGCTGCCGCGGCGGCTGGTGGTGTTCGGCGTTTCGTCGCTGCCGCAGCAGTCGCTCGAGGTGCTGGCCGCGCTGGCGCGCTGGATGCAGGTGCTGATGTGCGTGCACAACCCCTGCGAGCACGACTGGTCCCACATCGTGGCCGACAAGGACCTGCTGCGCGCCGAGCGCCTGCGTCAGCGCCGGCGCCCCGGCGGCGAGGGGGCCATCGCCGAGGAGAGCCTCCACCTGCACGCACAGCCGCTGCTGKCCGCCTGGGGCAAGCAGGGCCGCGACTTCATCCGCCTGCTCGACGCCCATGACACGCACGAGGCCTATGCCGAGCGCTTCGCGGCCATCGGCGAGCGCATCGACTGCTTCGATCCCAATCCGCGCGACACGCTGCTGCGCCAGCTGCAGGACGACATCCGCGACCTGCGCCCGCTGGCCGAGACCCGCGCGAAATGGCCGGCGCTCGATGCCGGCGCAGACCGCTCGATCCGCTTCCATGCCACGCACGGCCCGCAGCGCGAGGTCGAGGTGCTGCACGACCAGTTGCTGTCCGCCTTCGCGGCCGACGCCACGCTGCGCCCGCGCGACGTGATCGTGATGGTGCCCGACGTCGCGGCCTATGCGCCGCACATCCAGGCGGTGTTCGGCCTGCTCGCCGCGGACGATCCGCGCCATGTGCCCTACACCCTGGCCGACCAGGGCCAGCGCCACCACGATCCGCTGCTGGGCGCGCTCGAGAAGCTGCTGGCCCTGCCGCAGTCGCGCATCGCCGTGAGCGACCTGCTCGACTGGCTCGAAGTGCCGGCGCTGCGCGCACGCTTCGGCATCGACGAGAACCAGCAGCCGCTGCTGCACCGCTGGATCTCGGCCGCCAACATCCGCTGGGGCCTGCATGCCGAGCAGCGCCGCGGGCTCGACCTGCCCGAAGCGCTGGCGCAGAACAGCTGGGACTTCGGCCTGCAGCGCATGCTGCTGGGCTATGCCGTGGGCACGGGCGAGGCCTGGGCCGGGGTCGAGCCGCTCGACGAAGTCGGCGGCCTGGACGCCGCGCTGCTGGGCCCCCTGGTGCAGCTGCTGTCCACGCTCGAAACCCACTGGCGCACGCTGGCCACGCCGGCCGCGCCTGCGGTCTGGGGCGAGCGGCTGCGCGCGCTGCTGGCCGACTTCTTCGCCGCCGACGAGGACAGCGACGGCTTCACGCTGCAGCGGCTCGAGACGGCGCTGCAGCAGTGGCTGGACGCCTGCGCCAACGCCGGCCTGGCCGAGGAAGTGCCGCTCTCGGTGGTGCGCGAACACTGGCTGGCGCAGATCGACCAGCCGACCCTGAACCAGCCCTTCTTCGCCGGCGCCGTGACCTTCGCGACCTTGATGCCGATGCGCGCGATTCCGTTCCGCGTGGTGGCGCTGCTCGGCATGAACGACGGCGACTATCCGCGCAGCCGGGTGCCGATGGACTTCGACCTGATGGGCCAGGACTACCGGCCCGGCGACCGCTCGCGGCGCGAGGACGACCGCTACCTGTTCCTCGAGGCGCTGCTGTCGGCGCGCGAGCTGCTGCACATCAGCTGGGTCGGCCGCAGCATCCACGACCATTCGGAGCGCCCGCCCTCGGTGCTGGTTGCCCAGCTGCGCGACCACCTGGCGGCCGGCTGGCGCCTGGCGGGCGACGAGGCGCTGCCGCAGCAGGCGGCGGGCGAGCGCCTGCTGCACGCGCTGACGGTGGAGCACCGGCTGCAGCCCTTCCACCCGGCCTACTTCACGCTGGGCGGCGACGAGCGCCTGTTCAGCCATGCGCGCGAGTGGCGTGCCGGGCTGCTGGCGCAGCCGGCGGTCGGCTCGGAGGCCGCCGAGCTGGCCCCCTGGACCTTCGACGGCCCGCTCACGCTGCGGCTGCTGGCCGACTTCCTCAAGGACCCCGTGCGCAGCTTCTTCCGCCAGCGCCTGGGCATCCATTTCGAGGCCGACGATCCGGTCGGCGAGGACGAGGAGCCCTTCGCCCTCGACGCCCTCGAGAACTGGCAATTGCAGAACGAGCTGATCCTGGCGCAGAAGGCGGCGCTCGAGGCCGGCGGCTCGCGCGAGGAGGCGCTGGGCGCGCAGCTCGCCCGCATGGCGCGCCGCGGCGAACTGCCGGCCGGCCATTTCGCCGACCTGGCGCAGGAGCGGCTGGCCGAGCCGATGGAGAAGATGTTCGACGAATACGCCAAGGCGCTGGCCGAGTGGCCCGAGGCGCTGCCGGATGCGGCGCTGGACGTCCTGCCCGAGGGCCTGGACGAGGCGCTGCGCCTGGCCGACTGGCTCGGCGGCCTGCGGGCGAACGCGAGCGGCGGGCGATGCCGCCTGCTGCTCGACAGCGGCAGCCTGGTCAAGGAAGGCCGCTACCGCCTCGACAAGCTGGTGCCGTTCTGGGTCGCGCACGTGGCCGGGCACCTGGACGGCGGGTCGATCACCAGCCGCATCGTCAGCAAGGCCGGCAGCGTCACGCTGCAGCCGCTGGACCCGGGCCACGCCCTGGCCTGCTGGTCGGTGCTGCTGGATGCCTGGCAGCAAGGCCTCGGCCGGCCCCTGCCGCTGGCGCTGCGCAGTGGGCTGGCCTGGCTGGGCCGGGGTGGCACGCCAGCCGACCTGGCCGCCGGCGCACCGCGGGAAGCCGCGCGCGCCTGCTACGAGGACAGCGATCCGCAGTACGGCAAGTTCGGCGAGCGCGACGGCAACGCCTATCTGGCACGCGCCTATCCCGATTTCGACGCGCTGTGGGCCGAGGGCGAATTCGCCCGCTGGAGCCTCGCGCTGCTCAAGCCGCTGGGCGATGCCGTGGGCCGGGCCCCCGCCAAGGAAGCCGCATGACGCTGCCGTCCCTGCTTGAACCCTTGCACTTCCCGCTGCGCGGCAGCCGGCTGATCGAAGCCAGCGCCGGCACCGGCAAGACTTTCACCATCGCCGCGCTGTACCTGCGCCTGGTGCTGGGCCATGGCGGCGAGGCTGCGTTCAGCCGCCCGCTGGCGCCGCCCGAGATCCTGGTCGTCACCTTCACCGATGCCGCGACGAAGGAGCTGCGCGACCGCATCCGCGCCCGCCTGGCCGAAGCGGCCGAAGCCTTCCTCGCCGACCCTGCGGCGGTGCCGGCGAAGCCGCCCGGCCAGGACCTGCTGCACGACCTGCGCGCCGACTATCCGCCGCCCCAATGGCACGCCTGCGCCCGCACGCTGCGGCTCGCGGCCGAGTGGATGGACGAGGCCGCGGTTTCCACCATCCACGGCTGGTGCAACCGCATGCTGCGCGAGCACGCCTTCGACAGCGGCAGCCTGTTCAACCAGACGCTGGAGACCGACCAGCGCGAGCTGCAGGCCGAAGTCGTGCGCGACTACTGGCGCAGCTTCTTCACGCCGCTGTCGCCCGCGGATGCGAAGCGGGTGCACGGCTGGTGGGCGACGCCCGGGGCCCTGCTGAAGGCGGTCGAGAGCCTGATGGGCCTGAGCGAGGTGCTGGGCGAGGGCCTGCCGCCCGCCGCCGCGCTGCAGCGGGCACGCGAGCACACCGAGCGCGAGCTCGCCGTCCTCAAGGCCCCCTGGGCCGGCGACCGGGGCTGGGCCGCCGAGCTGCTGGCCGGCCTCGAAGCCGCCACCGCCGCCAAGCAGTGCAAGCTGCCCAAGCGCAGGGAGTGGCTGCAGAAGCTGCGCGACTGGGCCGAGGGCGAGGGGCGGCTGCCCGGGCTGACCAAGACCGCCTGGGACCGGCTCACGCCCACCGGGCTGGCCGAGGGCTGGAGCGGCGACACCACGCTGCTCCGGCACCCTGCGCTGCGGGCGCTCGCGAGCTTGCAGGAGGCCGCGCGGGCCTTGCCCGACGGCCGCCAGGACCTGCTGCGCCACGCCGCCCGCTGGTCGGCCGAGCGCCTGGCCGGCGAGCAGGCCAGGCGCGCGCAGATGGGTTTCGACGAACTGCTGACCCGGCTCGACGCCGCGCTGCAGGGCCCCAACGGCGAGCGTCTGGCGGCCCTGATCCGGCGCCAGTTCCCGGTCGCGCTGATCGACGAGTTCCAGGACACCGATCCGCTGCAGTACCGCATCTTCGACGCCGTCTACGGCATCGCGGCCAACGCGCAGGACACCGCCGTGGTGCTGATCGGCGACCCCAAGCAGGCGATCTACGCCTTCCGCGGCGCCGACATCCACACCTACCTGGCGGCGCGGCGCGACACCGAGGCGCGCCACGCCACGCTCGGCACCAACTTCCGTTCGACGCCGGCGATGGTCGAGGCGGTCAACCGCGTCTTCATGCAGGCCGAGGCGCGCGCCGCAGGGCAGGGCGCCTTCCTGTTCCGCGAGCGCGGCGAGAACCCGCTGCCCTTCCTCGCGGTGCAGGCCCGGGGCCGCAGCGAGCGCTGGTGCGTGGCGGGCGAGGAGGCCCCGGCGCTCACCTGCTGGACGCTCGACGGCGATCCGCCGCCCGGCAACGGCGAGGCCCAGCGCCTGCTCGCCGCCGCCTGCGCGACCGAGATCGTGCGCCTGCTCAACGACGGCCAGGCCGGCCGCACCGGCTTCGCGAAAGAGGGCGACGCGCTGCGCCCGGTCCGGCCCGGCGACATCGCGGTGCTGGTCAACAGCGGGCGCGAGGCGGCCGCCGTGCGCCAGGCGCTGTCCCGGCGCGACGTCCGCAGCGTCTATCTCTCCGACAAGGACTCCGTCTTCCAGAGCCCGGTGGCGGCCGAGCTGCAGCGCTGGCTGGCCGCCTGCGCCGAGCCCGACGACGACCGCCCGCTGCGCGCCGCGCTCGGCAGCGCCACGCTGGCCCTGGGCTGGGCCGAGCTCGACCGGCTCAACCACGACGAGCTGCAATGGGAAGCGCGGGTGCTGCAGTTCCGCCGCTACCAGCAGGCCTGGCGCCGCCAGGGCGTGCTGCCGATGCTGCGCCACCTGCTGAACGACTTCGGCGTCCCGCAGCGCCTGCTGGCCGCGGAGGACGAGCGCACGCTGACCGACCTGCTGCACCTGGCCGAACTGCTGCAGCAGGCCAGCGCGCAGCTCGACGGCGAACACGCGCTGATCCGCTGGCTGGCCGAGCAGCGCCAGGACGGCGGCAGCGACAACGACGCGCGCAAGCTGCGCCTCGAAAGCGATGCCGACCTGGTGAAGGTGGTCACGGTGCACAAGTCCAAGGGCCTCGAGTACCCGCTGGTCTTCCTGCCCTTCGCCACCGCCTTCCGGGCCGCCAAGGCCGAGGACCTGCCGCTCAAGTGGCACGACGACGCCGGCCGGCTCGTGGTGGCGCTGCAGGCCGACCCCGAGTCGCTGGCCCGCGTCGATCGCGAGCGGCTGGGCGAAGACCTGCGCAAGCTCTACGTGGCGCTGACCCGCGCCCGCTACGCCACCTGGGTCGGCGTGGCGCCGCTGGCCGGCGTGGAGCGCACCGCGCTGGGCTACCTGCTGGGCGGCGGCGCATCCTTGCCCCCGGCGGCACTGGCGGACGCGTTGGGCGAACTGGCGCGGGGGTCCCCGGCGATCTCGGTGCAGGCCGCACCCGCGGCCGGCGACGAACGCTATCGCCCGGTCGCCACCGCGCCGCGACTCGCCCCCGAGCCCGCGCTGCCCTCCGGCCCGCGCGAGCGCTGGTGGATCGCCAGCTACTCGGCGCTGAGCCGGGCCGGCGACACGCTGGACGACGAGGCCGCGCTGGCCCAGGGCGAGCCCGCGACGCGGCTGGCCCTGCCGCCGACGCCCGCCAGCGCCGCCGAGGACATCTACGCCGACAGCCGCGCCGATGCGGCGGTGCCGGAAGACGAATCGACCGCGCCCGAGCCCCGCACCGGCAGCCTGCACGACTTCCCGCGCGGCGCGGGCCCGGGCAGCTTCCTGCATGGCCTGCTCGAGTGGGTGGGCCGCCAGGGCTTCGCGCGCGTGCCGTCCGATCCCGCGGCGCAGGCCGACCTGGCCGACCTGATCGCCCGGCGCTGCAACCTGAGCGGCTGGAGCGCCTGGACCGAGCCGCTGCGCGCCTGGATGATGGACTGGCTGGCCACGCCGCTGGCGTTGGGCGCCCTGGGGGGCGGCGCCGTGGCGCCCTCGGCGCTGGGCCGGGTCCAGATCGAGATGGAGTTCTGGTTCGCGGTGACACAGGTCGACCTGCGCGCGCTCGACGCCCTGGTCTGCCGCCACACGCTGGGGGGCGCCCCGCGAGCGCCGCTGCTGCCGCAGCAGCTCAACGGCATGCTCAAGGGCTTCGTCGACCTGGTGTTCGAGCACGAGGGCCGCTACTACGTGGCCGACTACAAGTCCAACTGGCTCGGCCCGCGCGATGCCGACTACACGCCCGCGGCGCTGCGCGACGCGGTGCTGGCGCATCGCTACGAGCTGCAGTACGTGCTCTACGTCTTCGCCCTGCACCGCCTGCTGCGCGCGCGGCTGCCCGACTACGACTACGAGCGCCACGTCGGCGGCGCCGTCTACCTGTTCCTGCGCGGCCATGCGGCGCCGGGCCAGGGGCTGCACTGCGAGCGTCCGCCGCGGGCGCTGATCGAGGCGCTGGATGCGCTCTTCAGCGGCGCGGCGCAGCCTTCGGCGGAATTGCCGGCATGAAAGCACCGACCGTGACCACCGACGTCTTCCTCGGCCCGCTCCCGGCCCGCCACGCGCCCCTGCTCGCCGACCTCGAACGCTGGGTCGCCGAGGGCTGGCTGCGCGCGCTGGACCGCAGCTTCGCCGCCTTCCTGGCGCAGAAGGCGCCCGATGCCGATCCGCTGCTGGTCCTGGGCGCCGCGCTCGCCAGCCACCAGCTCGGCCGCGGCCACGCCTGCCTGGACCTGCAGGCCGCGCTCGCCGATGCCAGCCAGGCCCTGTCGATGCCGCCCGAAGGCGCGGCGCGGGCGGCGGTCGAAGGCGCGGCGCCGATCACCGCGCCCTCCACCCTGCTGGCCGGCGTGAGCCTGGCGCGCTGGACCCAGGCGCTCGCGCATCCCGCGCTGGTGGGCCATGGCCCCGGCGCCACGCCGCTGGTGCGGGTCGGCAGCCGCCTGTACCTGCGCCGCTACTGGCAGTACGAGCAATCGGTGCGCGCAGCCATCGCCGGGCGGGTGGCGACGCCCACCGCGGCGGCCGCGCCCGAGGCTCAAGCCACCCTGGCCGCGGCGCTCGATGTGCTGTTCCCGCACCGCGACGGCGCCGCCGTCGACTGGCAGAAGATCGCCTGCGCGCTCGCCGCGCGGCAGGGCTTCGGCATCATCACCGGCGGCCCGGGCACCGGCAAGACCACCACCGTGGTGCGCCTGCTCGCGGTGCTGCAGCACCTGGCGCTGGCGGGCGGCAAGGGCCGGCGCCTGCGCATCCGCCTGGCCGCGCCCACCGGCAAGGCGGCGGCGCGTCTCAACGAATCCATCGCCGGCGCGGTCGCCCGCCTGCCGCTCGAGGGCCTCTCGGATCCCGAGGCCGTGCGCGCGGCCATTCCGACCGACGTGACGACCGTGCACCGCCTGCTGGGCAGCCGGCCCGACACGCGCCACTTCCGCCACGACGCGCGCAACCCGCTGGCGCTCGACCTGCTGGTGATCGACGAGGCCTCGATGCTCGACCTCGAGATGATGGCCTCCGTCTTCGCCGCGCTGCCGCCGCACGCGCCGCTGATCCTGCTGGGCGACAAGGACCAGCTCGCCTCGGTCGAGGCCGGCGCGGTGCTGGGCGACCTCTGCCAGCGCGCCGATGCGGGCCACTACCGCATCGACACCGACGCATGGCTGCAGGCCGTCACCGGCGAACTGCTCGAGCCCGAGCTGTGCGACGCCGACGGCAGCGCGCTCGACCAGGCGGTGGTCAAGCTGCGCGTCAGCCATCGCTTCAGTGCCGCGAGCGGCATCGGCAAGCTGGCCGAGGCGGTCAACGCGGGCGATGGCGGCGCGGTGCGGCGCGTGTTCGAGCGCGGCTACGCCGACCTGTCGCAGCAGCGCAGCCTCGACGACGCGGCGCTGCGCCGGCTGGTGATCGACGGCGCGCCCGAGGGCTTCGCGGGACAGGGCCAGGGGCGGGTCGATGGCGGCAAGGCGGTGCCGCCGCCGGCGGGCTACCGCCACTACCTGGCGCTGATGCGCGCGGGCAAGCCGGGCATCGATGCACCRCAGGCCGGGTTCGACGCCTGGGCGCGCGAGGTGCTCGCGGCCTACGGCCAGTTCCAGCTGCTGTGCGCGCTGCGCAGCGGCCCGCAGGGGGTCGAAGGCCTGAACCTGCGCATCGCGGGCCTGCTGCGCGCCGAGGGCCTGCTCGAGGCCGATCACGGCGGCTGGTACCCGGGCCGCCCGGTGCTGGTCACGCGCAACGACTACGGCCTGGGCCTGATGAACGGCGACGTCGGCGTGACGCTGGCGCTGCCGACCTCGGTGCCCGGCGAACAGCGCCCGCGCTGGACCCTGCGCGTGGCCTTCGCCGCCGGCGACGGCCAGGGCGGCATCCGCTGGGTGCTGCCGAGCCGGCTGCGCGCGGTCGAGACCGTGTTCGCGATGACGGTCCACAAGTCGCAAGGCTCCGAGTTCGCGCACGCCGCGCTGCTGCTGCCCGAGCGCTCGAGCCCGGTGCTGACGCGCGAACTGGTCTACACCGGCATCACGCGGGCCCGCCACTGGTTCACGCTGGCGGCGGCGCCGGAAGTGATGCAGGGGGCGGTACGCAGGCGGGTCGACCGGGTCGGCGGACTGGGCTTGCGCGGCGCGTGAGCGCAGCGCCGGGCCGCTCCCAAGCAAGCTCGCACCGCAGTGCGAAGCACGAAGGTACTCCAGTGACCCCGCGACGCGGCGCTCACTCCAGCCCGGCCTTGTCGAGGCCGTAGGCCCGGTCGGCGGAGCCCGGCACCGTCTTGAAGGCGACGTTGAGCCGGTTCCACGCGTTGATCGCCATCACGGAGAAACTGAGGTCCGAGAGCTCTTTCTCGGAGAGTTGGCTGCGCACGCGGTCGTAGGTGTCGTCGGGCACGCCGTGCTCGGGCAACCGGGTCAGGATCTCGGTCCAGGCCAGCGCGGCGCGCTCGCGCGGGCTGAACAGGGTCGACTCGCGCCAGATGGCCACGTGGTGGAGGCGCAGCTCGCGCTCGCCGTGCAGATTGGCTTCCTTGACGTGCATGTCGAGGCAGAAGCCGCAGCCGTTGATCTGCGAGGCGCGGATGTGCACGAGGTCCAGGATCTTCTGCTCGATGGCGCCTTTCTTCTCCAGCATGCTGAACTCGACGAATTTCTTGAACAGCTCGGGCGATTGCTGCATGGCGTTGAGGCGTTGGGTCATGGTCACTTCCTGAAGAGAGGGCCCCAGATCGGCTGAGGCATCCGCTTGCGAAACTTCGCGGCATGGACAATTTTTTTGCATCCATGCCCACAAGACGTTCCAGCTCGTCGGTTTGTGACAGACCCCGCCTCAACGCCCCCGGAAGGCCGCGGCCAGCCGCGCCAGCTTCTCGGGATTGCGCTGCACGTGGATGCGCGTGATGCGCTCGCCGTCGGTCTCACAGGACTGCGCGGACTCGAGCACGCCGTCGATGAAGCGCAGCAGCGCCCATTCGCCGTTGATCATCGCGAGCTCGATGCGCAGGCCGTCGCCGTAGCGCCGGTTCGCGGAATAGAAGAGCTGGGCGATGCGCCGGCCGCCCAGCAGCGGCTTGCCGAAGCTCGGCACGATGCCGCCGCCGTCGCCGATCAGCTCGGCGTTTTCGGCCAGCATCCTGTTCATGGCGGCGAAGTCGCCGCGCGACAGCGCTTCGGCGAAGCCGCGCATCAGCTGGCGGTGCGTGTCGGGCGGGACCGCGAAGCGCGGCCGCTCCTGGCGCAACTGCGTCTTCGCACGGTGGACGATCTGGCGGCAGGCCGCTTCGCTCTTGCCGATCGCCTGGGCCACCTCGTCGTAGTCGGCATCGAACACCTCGCGCAGCAGGAAGGCGGCCCGCGCCTCGGGCGCCAGCCGTTCCAGCAGGAACAGGAAGGCCACCGAGACATCGTCGGAAAGCTCCTTGGTCTGCTCGGGCGTGCTGGGCGCGTCGGTCAGCACCGGCTCGGGCAGCCAGTAGCCGACGTAATGCGCGCGCTGCACCTTGGCCGCGCGCAGCCGGTCGATCGAGATCCGCGTGGTGGTGGTTACCAGCCAGGCTTCGGCGTTGCCGATGCTCGCCTGCTCGGCCTCGTGCCAGCGCAGCCAGGCGTCCTGCACCACGTCCTCGGCTTCGGCCACGGAGCCGAGCATGCGATAGGCAATGCCCTGCAGGCGGGAGCGGAGGCGGTTGAAGGTGGCGGTGGCGTCGGTCGTCATATGCACTCAGACGTTCGAGGCCTTCGTGTTGTGACAGGAGCCCGACGCGCCCCCCTCACTCGATGTTCTGCACCTGCTCCCGCATCTGCTCCACCAGCACCTTCATGTCCACGCCGATGCGCGTCAGCTCCAGGGTCGCCGACTTCGAGCCCAGGGTGTTGGCCTCGCGGTGCAGCTCCTGGATCAGGAAATCGAGCCGCTTGCCGATCTCGCCGCCCTTCTTGACCAGCCGCTCGATCTCGTCGAGGTGCGAGTCGAGCCGGGTGAGTTCCTCGGCGACGTCGATGCGGATCGCGAATGCCGTGGCTTCCGACAGGGCGCGGTCCTGCGCCGCCTCGGGCGGGGTGGTGCCGCCGCCCAGGCCCATGGCGTCCTGCCAGCGTTCGAGGAAGCGGTTGCGCTGCTGCTCCACCAGCTGGGGCACCAGCGGCAGGGCCTGGGCCGCCAGCTTGCGCAGTTGCGCGAGGTGGTCCAGCAGCATCTTCGCCAGCCGGGCGCCTTCGCGCTCGCGGGCGGCCAGCAGGGATTTCAGGGTCTTTTCGGTGAGCTCGGCCAGCTCGGGTCCCCAGTCGCCGCGCGGCGCCGAATCCCCGGCCGCCAGCCGCAGCACGTCGGCCACGCTGAGGTCGCGGGCGTCCGGCAGCCACGCCTTGATGCTGTCCTGCACGCTGTTGAGCCGCTGCAGCAGCTTGGGCGAGGGGTCGCCGATGCCCGCTGTGGCGGTGGTCTCGATCGCGGCCCGGACCTCGACCTTGCCGCGCTTGAGCTGGCCGGTGAGCAGCTCGCGCAGCGCCGGTTCGTGCTGGCGCAGTTCCTCGGGCAACTTGAAGCTCAGGTCGAGGAATCGGCTGTTGACCGAGCGGATCTCGACCCCGAGACGACCCGCCGTGGAGGGGCGCGCTTCGGCGTCGGAGTGGCTGCCCGTGGGGCCGTTCTGGCCGCTGGCATAGCCGGTCATGCTGTAAACTGGCATCGCGCCTCGCTGTGGTTTGTTTGCTTTTCACCGAGGGCTCGGCACAGCGTTCGCTTGCCGCACCATCGCCTTCGGGCGAAACTCCCTGATTATGTCAAAGGTCAAACCTTCGCCCTTGCTTCCCGATACGGTGATCGGGGGATACCGCGTCGTGCGCCGGCTGTCGGCCGGCGGCTTCGGTGTCGTCTACCTGTCCGTCGACTCGAGCGGCCAGCAGGTCGCCATCAAGGAGTACCTGCCCTCGTCGTTGGCCACCCGCGCCACCGGCGAGCTGGCGCCCCAGGTGCCGCCCGAAAAGCTCTCGCTCTACCGGCTGGGCCTCAAGAGCTTCTTCGAGGAAGGGCGCTCGCTGGCCCAGATCTCGCACGCATCGGTGGTAAGCGTGCTGAATTTCTTCCGCGAGAACGAGACCGTCTACATGGTCATGAACTACCTGGAGGGGGCGACCCTGCAGGATTTCATCGTTACCGCGCGCGACCTCAAGAAACAGAAAGTATTCAGAGAGTCGACCATCCGATCGCTCTTCGACGAGATCCTGCGCGGCTTGCGCATCGTGCACCAGCACAAGATGCTGCACCTGGACATCAAGCCCGCCAACATCTTCGTCACCGACGACGACCGCGCCGTGATGATCGACTTCGGCGCCGCGCGCGAGGTGCTGTCCAAGGAGGGCAACTTCATCCGCCCGATGTACACCCCCGGCTTCGCCGCCCCCGAGATGTACCGGCGCGATTCGTCGATGGGCCCCTGGACCGACATCTACGCCATCGGCGCCTGCATCTACGCCTGCATGCAGGGTTATCCCCCGAATGACGCGCCGCAGCGCATCGAGAAAGACCGCCTGGGCCTGTCGCTCTCGCGGCTGCGCGGCGTCTACTCCGACAACCTGATCGAGGTGGTCGAGTGGTGCATGTCGCTCGACCCGCTGTCGCGTCCGCAATCGGTGTTCGCGCTGCAGAAGGAGCTCAGCCGCGAAGGCGAGCGCCGCTACACCAAGCTCACGGTCGGCGAGAAAGTCAGGCTTTCCATCGACAACATGCGCTCCTTCGAGAAGAAGGGCCTGCCTAAGGCCGCTGCTCCTACGACCCGCCCAGCATGAAATTCTCCGTATTCCAGGTCAGCCGCAAAGGCGGCCGTCTCAAGAACGAAGACCGCATGGGCTATTGCTACACGCGGGAGTCGGGCCTCTTCGTGCTGGCCGACGGCATGGGCGGGCATCCCGAAGGCGAAGTGGCCGCCCAGCTGGCGCTGCAGACCATCGCGGCGCTCTACCAGCGCGAGGCGCGGCCGGTCGTCAAGGACGTCAAGGCCTTCCTCACCGCCTCGGTGATGGCCGCGCACCAGCAGATCATGCGCTACGCCGGCAACAAGGGGATGCTCGACACGCCGCGCACCACCGTCGTGGCGGCCGTCATCCAGGGCAACACCGCGAGCTGGATCCACTGCGGCGACTCGCGCCTGTACGTGATCCGCGACGGCGAGCTGCTGACCCGCACCCGCGACCATTCGCATGCCGAGCGCCCGCGCGCCAACGCCGGCCCCGAGCCGGTCAACCGCAACCTGCTGCTGACCTGCCTGGGCTCTCCCACCACGCCGCTGTTCGACATCTCGGCCCCGCTGCAGCTGGAGCGCGGCGACCGCATCATGCTGTGCTCCGACGGCGTCTGGGGCGTGCTCGACGACAGCGTCATCGTGCACATCCTCTCGTCCGGCAAGCCGGTGTCCGATGCCGCGCCCGACCTGGCCGAGATGGCGCTGCGCAACGGCGGCTCCCACAGCGACAACGTGACCCTGATCGCGCTCGAATGGGAAACCGCCGACGAGGCGGGCCAGAAGCGCGGTGTGTCCACCGACAGCATCAGCGACGGCGTGTTCGCCTCCACCATCCAGGCCGGCATGCCGTCCGACAGCGAGCTCGACGACCTCGACGACGACGCCATCGAGCGCTCGATCGCCGAGATCAACGAGGCGATCAAGCGTTCGGCCGCCCGCAAAGCCTGAACCTTCTTACCTTTTCTCCCGGATCACCATGACAGTTTTCGTTCGAAGCGGCGGCCGTGCGGCCGACCAGCTGCGCCCCGTGCGCATCACCCGCGGCTACACCATCCACGCCGAAGGCTCGGTGCTGATCGAGTTCGGCCAGACCCGCGTGCTGTGCACCGCCTCGGTCGAAGAGAAGGTGCCGCCGCACAAGCGCGGCAGCGGCGAAGGCTGGGTCACGGCCGAATACGGCATGCTCCCGCGCGCCACCCACACCCGCAGCGACCGTGAAGCGGCCCGGGGCAAGCAGAGCGGCCGCACGCAGGAGATCCAGCGCCTCATCGGCCGCTCGATGCGCGCGGTGTTCAACCTGGCGGCGCTCGGCGAGCGCACCATCCACCTCGACTGCGACGTGCTGCAGGCCGACGGCGGCACCCGCACCGCGGCCATCACGGGCGCCTTCGTGGCCGCGCAGGACGCGGTCAACAAGCTGCTGGCCGCCGGCAAGATCCAGGCGACGCCGATCCTCGGCCACGTGGCGGCCATCTCGGTCGGCATCGTGCAGGGCACGCCGCTGCTCGACCTCGAATACACCGAAGACTCGGCCTGCGACACCGACATGAACATCGTCATGACCGGCGCCGGCCATTTCGTCGAAGTGCAGGGTACGGCCGAAGGCGCCGCCTTCTCGCGCGACGAGATGAACGCGCTGCTGGCCCTGGCCGAGAAGGGCATCGTCGAACTGACCGTGCTGCAGACGCAGGCGCTCGCCAGTTGAAGCAAACGACCCCGCGCACCCGCGCCCCGTGGCAATGAAACTGGTCCTGGCTTCCAACAACGCCGGCAAGCTCGCCGAGCTGCAGGCCCTGTTCGCGCCGCTTGGCGTGGCGCTGGTGCGGCAGTCCGAACTCGGCGTCGGCGAGGCCGACGAACCCTTCCGCACCTTCGTCGAGAACGCGCTCGCCAAGGCCCGCCATGCCGCGGCCGCCACCGGCCTGCCGGCCATCGCCGACGATGCGGGCCTCTGCGTCGACGCCTTCGGTGGCCTGCCCGGCGTCGACACCGCCCACTACGCCACCCGGTTCGGTTACGAGAAGGGCGATGCCAACAACGTGCGCGCGCTGCTCGAGCAGCTCAACGGCGTGCAGAACCGCCGCGCCGCGCTGGTCAGCACGCTGGTGGCGCTGCGC